>NZ_BCAK01000016.1:0-98425 GCF_001293905.1 Brachybacterium sp. SW0106-09 | reverse complement strand
GGGCGCCGCCGCCGCGGCTTGACACAACATAGAAGCATCCCAGGCGACGACGTGGACGCCGACCTCGGGGCCCTGCGCGAGGACAGTCTCGAGCGACTCGAGAGTTGTGGCCTCGGCGGGCTCGTCGAAGGAGAAGCCCTGGGCGGCGGTGGGGTCGAGATCACGTGCGCGGTGCAGACCGTGGAGGAGCAGGACGCTCGCGGCGTCCGAAGGTGAGGAGCCGTCCTGCTGTCGTCGTTCGACCAGCGCCACCAGCTCGGCGAGTGCGGCGGGCAGGCTGCGGCGGGACATCAGCCGGACCCTGTCGACGTCGGCCAGCGTCTCCAGGTAGGCGTCGAAGCCCTTCGTCTCCATCAACGGGATCAGCAGGATCTCGGCATTCTCAGAGCTGGTGAGGATGTCCTCGACCACGCCGCTCGTGAACGCCGCATCACCTTCGTCCCCGTCTCGCAGGATGGCCAGGAGGTTTCGTCCAGGCTCCCGGGACAAGGAGATCGCGGGCGGGGGCGAGAGGCTCACAGAGGCCCCAGGCGTGAGGACCGGTGCGTCGTCGCCCCGGTGCTCCCCGGAGATGGAGCGTCGCAGCTCGTCCCGGGAGACGACTCGATCCGAGGAGAACACCAGCGGCCGACGGGTGAAGCCGACGTTGTCGGCCCGCTCGCGCAGGACCTCGAGACGTGCCTCCCGGTCCGCGTCGGGCTCGTAGGCCACGCGGAAGGGGATCAGGGCGTCGGACGAGTTCGGCTCGTTGGTCATCACCCCCTCGCCGCGCGTGTTCAGTAGTCGGTGCGCGGTGGAGTTCTCCCCGAGGGCGAGCGCTGCATCGTCCGCCGAGCTGGGCAGCAGGATCCGGGTCGAGATCATCTGGAGTGCCTGGCGGTTGATCGCGACCATCCCGGAAAGGGACTGCGAGCCGAGCAGCACATGGATCCCGAAACCGCGCCCCTGGCGGATCACCTTCTCCAGGAGTTGCCCCGCCTCCAGGCCGATGCGGTCGTCCTGGGCGAAGAGCACCTGGAACTCGTCGAACACCAGGATCACCCGGGGGACGGTCTCCCCGGTGATGGCGCGGTAGGACTCGAGCCCGGTTGCCCCGCCTGCTCTCTTGAAGTCGATCGAGCGCTGCTTGATGCGGCTCTCGATCTCCTGGAGGACGCTGAGCCCGAACTCCCGTTCGCTCTCGATCGCGATGCAGGAGGCATGGGGCAGCCCGGCTCGTGCGTAGGCGGAGAACTCGACGCCCTCCTTGAAGTCGACCAGGAGGAGTTCGACCTCCTGAGGCGAGTACAGAGTGGTCAGCGTGCTCATCCAGGTGTGCAGCAGGGTCGACTTGCCGGAGCCTGGACGCCCGATCAGCAGGGCGGACGAGGTGCTCTCGGAGTCGAAGCCGAGCACCGCTGCTTCTCGAGCGCTGGACGGCCCGACCGGAGCGACCACGGAATGCGCGGAGCTGTTGCGCCACCAGGTGGTGACGTCCGCGAGGGAGGACGGTGTGGCATCACGGGGCACGTCTCGGCGTGACCCTGCGATGACGGCCTTCTCGTAGAGGGACAGCGCCCGGTCGAGCCCGGTCGTCACGCCGCTGCTCTGAGCGGACTTCCCGACGCCTTCGACGACCGCCGTGGTGAGCGCGAGCGCTGCGTCATCGCCCAGGGCGCTGCGCAGACCTTCGTTCACGAGGCGCTGGGAGTCGGCGTTCTCAGCGGTCGGGAACCAGCCTTCGTCGGACCCGAGATCGATCGTCTCGCCGAGGAGGAGGTCCGCGAAGCCGGGCTCGTGGTCCGCCGTCGCCTTGCCGTTCGCGGAGATCACGACGTGGATGCCACATCGGGGCCCGTTCTCGAGCACTCGCTGGAGCAGGTGGAGAGAGGTGCCGCGCTGGAACTGCTGGGGATAGTCATGGATCACGAGCAGGCGGTAGGGCTCCGCGATCTCCTCCGCCGCCTCGTTGTACTCGTCGATCGAGCTGTAGGTGCCTCGGAGATAGCGCTGAGTGATCCGCTCGATCGTCGCGACGAGCTCCTTGAGGAGATCCTCGATGTCCTCGTGCGAGGAGCGGACACGTCGGTGGACGAGGTCGGGATTGTGATCGCCCAGCGGGAGGAAGGGGGCGTCGGAGCGGCCCAGCCCCAGCGGATCGATGAAGGCCAGGCGCAGGGTCCCCGCCGGGAACGCCGCCAGAGCTCGGAGCACCAGGTTCCCCACGAAGCCCTCGGCGATCTCGCGGCCCTCCTCCGATGCCCAGGGGACGAGGATGTTGCCGACCGACCGCAGGTCCCTGATCCAGGGAAAGGAGATCTCGGCGAGGTGCTCGGGGACCTCGCGTGTTCCCACGGATGCACGCAGCCCTCCGAGCTCGAGCGGCTCGACCGCCTCGGCGGCACCGAGGAGCCCCTCGCCTTCGTCGACCCGCCACGCTGTCAACGGCAGTGCCGCGGGTCCTGTGGAGTCCCTGGTCGCCTCGTGCAGACGGCGGAATATCTCCTCGCGGGAGCTGTCCCGGGACTTTTCCAAGGACGACAGCCGCTTCTGCCGTGCTGCAGTGAACGCATCCCGCGTCCGCGCGTGGTCGGCGCGTGCCTCTTCGACGACTCGGCTGAGTCGGGAGGACTCTGCCCGACTGCCATGACGGACGCTTTCGAGATACGTCACGATCTCGACGAATCGTGCCTTGGTCGCGGATGGGGGCACATAGGGCAGATCGATCGCGGCACGCAGCTGCGGTACGTCCTGGAACGCCCTGTCCACAGTCCTCGTGTCGAGGGTGAAGTCGTGGGCGGGCAGCACCCCCGGAGTCGGCTGTTCCGCGTACACCTTCCTCTCCAGCAGTCTCCAGGCGCGGTCGGAGCCCGAGAGCTCGATCCTGATGAAGTCGTGGATCCTTTGCGCGAGGTCGTCGTGGCCGGCCCGGAGCCGGTCGAGGTTCCTGATGTGCTCCGCCTGTGTTCGGACGGTCTCGATCTCGGAGACGAGCTCGAGATCGAGCGCGGTTACCCGCTCGAGGTGTTCCCTCGCCCTCTGCTGAGCCAGCGCCTCGATCCCCGCCGTGCGCGGATCCACCGCCCGGCCCTCCCTCTGTGCCGATTCAGAGCGCACCGACGTCCCCCGTCCTCGTGAATGCTGGACATCAAGATCCTAGAGGAGCGGGAGCCCTCAAAGGTGTCTCCGGTCACGTGCCGGACGGGTCGACCGGTCCACCGCGGCCCGTCACAGCAGCTCCGTCGCCCCCAGCTGGTCCAGCAGCCAGGCCAGCTCGTCGGCCCGCTGCTCCCACCTGCGGTACCGGCCGGAGCGGCCTCCGTGCCCCGCGACCATCTCGCAGCGGAACACGATCGGGCGCTCGGCCTGGTCGGAGGTGACCGTCTCACGCAGGCGCGCGACCCACTTGGCGGGCTCGACGAAGAACACGCGCGTGTCGTTCAGCGAGGTCGCGGCGAAGATCGCCGGGTACTCCACCGCCTGCACGTTCTCGTAGGGCGTGTACTCCTTCATGTATTCGTACACGGCCGGGTCGTGCAGCGGGTCGCCCCACTCCTCCCACTCGCCGACGGTCAGCGGCAGCGAGGGATCCAGGATCGTGGTCAGCGCGTCCACGAAGGGCACCCCGGCGATGATCGCCCGGAACCGCCCCGGGGCGAGGTTCGCGACCGCGCCCATCAGCAGCCCGCCCGCGCTGCGGCCCTCCGCCCCGAGCCGGGCCGGGTCCACGAGGCCGCTCGCGCCGAGATGCTCCGCCGCGGCGACGAAGTCGCTGAAGGAGTTCTTCTTCTCCTGCAGCTTGCCGTGGTCGTACCAGTCCCGGCCCATCTCGCCCCCGCCGCGCACGTGCGCGATCGCGACGACCACGCCCCGGTCCAGCAGGGACAGGCGCGTGGGCACGAAGGACGGGTCGACCGAGACCTCGTAGGAGCCGTAGCCGTACAGGTAGCCCGGCGCGGTCCCGTCGGCCGCGACCTCCTTCCGCGCGACGACGCTGAGCGGTATCGCGGTCCCGTCGGCCGCCGTCGCCCACTCCCGACGCTCCACGTACAGCGAGGGGTCGTAGCGCGGCACCGGGGTGACGCGCAGGATCTCGGTCGCACCGGTGGCGACCTCCCGCTCGGCGACGGTGGGCGGGGTGAGCAGGCTGGTGAGCTCGTAGCGCACCGCCTGCTGGTCCCAGTTCGGGTTCGCGTCGAGCTCGACGGTGTCCAGCTCCCCGCCGTGGGTGAGGTCCTCCGCCTGATCGAGCCGCAGCGACCCGTCGGCCGCCCGCGGGATGATCCGCACCGAGGCGAGCCCGCCGGCGCGCAGCTCGAGCGCGACGAAGCCCGCGAAGGACTCCACCGCCAGCAGTCGCTCGCCCTCGCCGGCGACCAGCAGCTCCTCCCACTGCTCCGGGGCCGCCAGCGGTGCCTGCGCGAGCGCGAAGCCGGTGTGCCCGTCGTTGTGCACCACCAGCAGACGGTCCCCGGCGTGCTCGACCGCGTAGTCCACGCCGTCACGCCGCCCGCCGGCGGGCACCGGCGCGGACTCGGGCGCGGCGAGGTCCAGCAGCCACGCCTCCGCCGTCGTGGTGGAGGCGGACTGGATGACGAGGGTCGTCTCGTCGCGGGAGCGCTCGAAGCCGATCATGAACCGCTCGTCGCCCTCCTCGAGCACGAGCACGTCCTCGGCCGGATCGGCGCCGATCCGATGGCGCCAGACCTGGTGCTGCCGCCAGGCGTCGTCGACCCGCGCGTAGAACAGCCACTGCTGATCGGTGGAGAACGCGATGCCGTAACCGGTGCCGGCCACGGACTCGTCGAGCACCTCGCCGGCGGAGAGGTCCAGGACCCGCAGCGTGAACCGCTCGTCCCCGGCGGTGTCCACCGCATAGGCGAGCAGGTTGTGGTCGGGGGAGAGAGTCAGCCCGCCGAGGGAGTAGAACTCGTGCCCCGCGGCCTCGGCCTGGGCATCCAGCAGCACCTGCTCGCCCGCGAGCATCACCCCCGGCTCGACCTGCGGCATCGCGCCCGCATCGGCCACGCGGGTGAACCTCGGGTAGTCGTCTCCGGCGGTGGTGCGGGTGATGTACCACCAGTCCCCGCGACGCACCGGCACCGACAGGTCCGTCTCCTGCGTGTGACCGACGAACTCCTCGACCAGGCGCTGCCGCAGCGCGCCGAGGTGCGCGGTGCGGGCGTCGGCGTAGGCGTTCTCCGACTCGAGGTGCGCGATGACCTCGGGATCGGTCTTGTCGCGCATCCACTCGTACGGATCCACCACGACATCGCCGTGGTGGATCCGCTCGGTGGGGCGTCGCTCGGGGGAGGGGGCGTCCGGGTGCTGGCTCGTCATCCCTCGAGACTAGTCATCCTTCGAGTTCGGCGGCGCCCAGCTGGTCCAGGAGCCAGGCGACTCCCTCGACGCGGAGGTCCTCGCCGCCCTCCAGAGAGTCCGCGACCCGCAGCAGGACCGGCCGCTCGGCAGGATCGGAGGTCACCCGCTCTCGCAGCCGCGCCACCCAGATCGCGGCGCAGGCCGGCGGGATGTCCGTGCCCTCGAGCGCGGTGAACGCGTAGACGGCGGGGTACTCGGTCTCGCGGATGTTCTCCGCCGGGCTGCAGGCGCGCAGGGTCCGGTAGGCGGTCTCGTCCTCGGCCGGATCCCCGAACTCGGTCCACTCCTCGAGGGTGAGCATCACCTCCGGGGCCAGCAGCGTCTCCAGCGGGTCCACCAGCGGGGTCTCCGCCAGCACGGCCCGGAACAGCTCCGGCGCCCGGTTCGCGGCCGCGCCGACGACCATCGCACCCGCCCCGGTGGCCACGGCGCCGATCCGGTCCGGAGCCGCCCACCCGGAGGCGACCAGATGATCCGCGCAGGCGACGAGGTCGTCCACCGAGTGCATCCGGCGCTGGCGACGGCCGTCGTGGTGCCACTGCGGCCCGAGCTCGCCGCCGCCGCGCACGTGCGCGACGGCCACGACGACGCCGCGGTCCGCGAGCGCGAGCACCTCGGGCTGCAGCAGCGGGTCGAGGCACTGGCCGAACACGCCGTGGCCGTGCAGCAGCACCGGGGCGGTGCCGTCGGCGACCACGTCGGCCCGGGCGATCAGCGAGATCGGGACGCGGGTGCGGTCGGGCGAGGTCGCCCACAGCCGCTTCTCGACGTACCGCGAGGTGTCGAGGCCGGGCACCTCGACGCGCTGCAGCACGAACGGGTCGCCGCCGTCGAGGGACGCGCCGATCATCGTCGGCGGGGTGAGGAAGCTGTCCACCCTGCAGCGGATCGAGCGCTGGTCCCAGTCGGGGGTGTGCTCCAGCCGCACCGCGTCCAGCGGTCCGCCGGTGACGATTTCCCGCACGGCGCCGACGTCGAGGGAGCCGTCGGCCCGGCGCGGGATCATCCGCACCGCCGGCAGGGCGCCGACGCGCAGCTGCAGCGCGACGAAGCCGGCGAAGGCCTCCACGGACTCGAAGCTCTCGCCCTCCTGCGCGTGCAGCAGGGGGCTCGCGCTCCCGGGCAGCGTCCCCGACCCGAGCGGCGCCTCGGCGAGCACGCAGCGATGGGTGGCGGGGTCCGCGTGGAGCAGCAGCAGCCGGTCGCCGGCATGCTCCACGACCGTGGAGCTGCCGGGCAGGCGGTCGGTGACCTGGACGGGCGTCGCCGTCGGCGCGGCGAGGTCCAGCGTCCACACCTCGGCGGCGACCGGTGAGGTCGAGCGGATCATGAGGGCGGACCCGTCCCGGGAGCGGCTCAGGGTGAGCTCGGACCAGTGGTCGGGCTCCTCGAGCAGCACCGGGTCCGTGGAGGGGTCGCTGCCCAGCACGTGGCGGCGCACCTCGGCGCGGCGCCCGAGGTCGTCCAGACGGGTGTGGAGCAGCGCGGTCGAGTCCGCGGAGAACACGGCATCCGGCCCCGCGCCGTGCACGGAGTCGTCCACGACCACGCCGGTCTCGGCGTCGGTGACCACGAGGCGACAGCCGCCCGCGGCGGCCTCGGCCCGGGCGAGCAGGCGGTGGTCGGGGGAGAGGGCGATCCCCAGCACCCTCCGGCAGTCCTCCACCAGCACGCTCTCGCCGGGCAGCAGCTGCCCGGGAACGGGGACGGGCACGCCGGCCGGGCCGCGCACGGCCTCGCAGTCGCGGACGCGGGAGAAGGCGACGCCGTCCAGCGGGTGGGTGCGGTCGATGTACCACCAGCCGTCCAGCAGCACCGGCACCGACAGCTCCTGCGGGATCTCGCCCTCGAGGGCCCCGGCGAGACGGGCACGCAGCGGCGCGAGCGCGGAGGTGGCGCGGTCGGTGTGCGCGTTCTCGGCGGCGAGGTGCTGGCGCACCTCGGCGGAGCGGATGCTGCGCAGCCACTGGAAGGGCAGCTCGGCGGCGTCGCCGAAGAGGATGCGCTGCGCGGTGCGGGGCTCAGGGCGGGGGGCGAGGAGGGACTCCGCGGAGCGCAGCGGGGGACGCCGTGCGGCGGGGACGAGGTGATCGGTCATCGGAGCGGCTTTCCTCTCGGGGTGGCCGGTGGGGGGGATCCCGGTTCCGTGGCGTCTCGGCCGGAGGGGCCACGGCGGGGCACTGCGGGTGATCAGCTCTCCGGAGTCGGGACCCGATCGAGGAGGTCGGCGGTGACGGCGCCGCCGTGATCGGGACGCCCGCGCTCACGGGCACTGCCGCGGCGAGGGGGGACGTGAGGGAGGGCGCAGTATGCCTGGGATGCCGGGGTGTCGTTCATCGTCGGGCCCCTCCCCTTCCTCGGAGCTCGTGGACGGCCGCAGGGCCGTGCTGAAACATCGTTCTGTGATATGCGCCATGGACGCTACCCTCAGTGTTTTACAGGTATGTGGAAAGTCCTGAAAACGAGCGCGCGCACCCTCGGCGGGGGATGATCGATGGAGTGCGGCTGGAGGAGGGCGAGACGAGATGGCGACGGATGACCACGGAAGGTTCGCTCCCGAGCTGCGCGCGGCGATCAAGCGCAGCGGGCTGACCCTCACCGTGATCTCCCAGCGTCTGCGCGCGCGCAACCGTCCCGTGAGCGTCGCGACGCTCAGCAACTGGCAGTCGGGCCGGAGCCTGCCCGGCGGTGACCAGTCCCTCGGTGTCGTCGCCGCCCTCGAGGAGCTGCTCGGGCGGCCCCCGGACTCGCTCGCGGATCTCGTCGGCGGGCCGCGACTGCAGGGGCGCGCGGTGCAGGAGATGAGCTTCGTCGGGCGTCCGTCCAGCCGTGAGGTCTTCCAGGAGGCGCTCGAGGAGCTCGGCTTCGCGAGCGCGCAGCAGTACGCGCACGAGCGCGTTATCCACCAGCTCGCGATCATCGACTCGACCCAGTCGGTGCAGCGCTTCGAGCACCGCATGACCGTGCGTGCGCTGGAGTCGGGGACCTGCCGGCTCCCGGCGGTGCACGTGCTGGGGCAGAACGAGCCCAACATCGCTCCCCGCTACATCGCGACCGAGGGCTGCACCATCGGGAGGCGCGTGGCCTGGCCCCGCCGCCGCGCCTACGGGGTCGAGTTCCTGCTCGACGGGCGCCTCGACGCGGGCCAGGTCGCCACCTTCGCCTACCGGGTCGAGATGCACGCCAGCGCCATCGACGTCACGGGCAGCATGTACTCCGTCCCCCGCCCCGCGAACGACGTGCTGCTCGAGGTCGAGTTCCGCGGTCCGCGCCGCCCCCTGGACTGCGAGCGCTACCGGCGCACGGACGCCGGGAAGACGGTCTCCTCCCTGCGGCTCGACCACCGCGACCGCCTCCAGATCAGCGAGGCGCGCTTCGGGCCCGGCACCTTCGGCCTGCGCTGGTCCTGGGGCGCCGACGACGGCTTCGACGAGGAGCTCGACGACCTGTACTGACCGGGTGGCCACGGCGTATCCTGAGGTGACAGCACGGTCGCACGGGGAGGTGCGGGACATGGAGCCGTCCGCTCGGAGCATCCTGGTGGGATATGACGACACCAGCGCCGCGATGGCCGCCGTGCGCTGGGCCGCCGAGCTCGCCCACGACACCGGCGCCGGGATCCGCCTCCTGCACGCCTGGACCTGGCCGCTGCTCGGCCAGGGCCTGGCCGGCATCCCCGTGCTCGACCCCGCCGGTCCCCGCAACCAGGCCAGCCGCCTGCTGGACGACGCGGCCGAGCGCATCGCCGCCCGCCATCCCGACGTCCCGGTCACCGCCGAGCTCGTCGCCGGCATGCCGCGCGAGGTGCTCGAGGAGGCCTCCGCCGGTGTCGACCTGCTCGTCGTCGGTACCCGGGGGCTCGGCGCGGTGCTCGGGACGCTGCTGGGCTCCGTGAGCCGCGGGCTGCTCCATGACGCCGGCTGCCCCGTCGCGATCATCCGCTCGGACCAGCACCGGGCGGGCCCGGTGCTGGTCGCCTACGACGGCTCCGACACCGCTGGGGAGGCGGTCGACGTCGCCGCCGACCTCGCCGCGGCCTGGGGATCGACGCTGCGCGTGGTGCACGTGCGCACCGTCCCCCAGGCCCCCTACGGCAGCGGCGGGGAGGCCTGGGAGGCGGGGAAGGGCCACCGTGTCCTGCTCGACGAGGGCGTGGCCCGGGCGCGAGCCCGTCAGGTGAGGGTCGAGGTGCAGTCGCGGATGCTCGAGGCCCGCACCGCCGCGGAGGGGCTGCTGGACGCGGCGGCCGGTGCACGGATGCTGGTCCTCGGCCATCGCGGGCTGAGCCGGGGCCGCTTCGGCTCGACCGCCCATGCGACGGTGCTGCACGCCACCGGGAACGTCACCGTGGTCCGCCACGCCCCCGAGGGCTGGGCGGCGGCGCACGAGGACGTGACGTGACTCGCGTCCGACGCTCACCGGTTTGAACGCAGGGTGTCCGTGCGGTTATTCTGCTCGACGGTAGCGTGTCCGAGCGGCCGAAGGTGCATCACTCGAAATGATGTGTGGTTCATAGCCACCGCGGGTTCAAATCCCGCCGCTACCGCCCCTGACCTGGAGTTTCCTCCCGGTCGACGAAGGCCCTCGCCGATCCGGCGGGGGCCTTCGTGCATGCGGCGGGCGGGGGCGATCAGCTCTCCTGGAACTCCTCGTCGAGGTTCGTCTCGAGCAGCGCCGCGAGGGCGTCCAGCGACTCCTCGGCGCCCTCGCCCTCGGCGCGCAGCGTGACCTCGTCGTCGAAGGCGACGTCGAGGGTGAGGAGCATGAGGATGCTCGAGGCCTTCACGGGGCCGGCGTCCGCGGTCTCGATGGTGACGGCGGCAGGCTGCTCGGACGCGGCCTGCGAGAAGAGGGCCGCCGGGCGGGCATGGAGGCCGCTCGCGCTCGCGACCTTCACGGTTCGTGCTGACATCTGGCAGGCCTTTCTCGACATGGTCGCCCCAGGGTAGCGCCGCGGAGTGTCCTCGCGGGCGTTCATCCGTTGTTACCGCGCCGTTCACAGAGGTTTCCGACAGGTGGAGATCCCCCTTACATCCGTCCGAGAAGTGCGTTCGGGGTCGTCGGCGGGCGCTACGGTGGTGCGGCCGTCAGGGGTGACGGAGCGGCGACGCGCTCGGGGGAGCCGCGTCCCGGGCCGTCTCAGCGGAACGGCCCCACGACCCCGGGGGAGTCGTAGCCCGACATCCCCGGGGGCAGGGCCTCTGCACCGGAGGGTCCGAGCGCCGCCCGGCCCGCCTCCGTCAGCGCGAACCAGCCGATCATATCCGGGCCGGGCGTGCGTCCGCCGATCGCCTGCCAGGTGGTTCCCACGTGCTCCACCACCTCTGCGACCGGCATCGTCCACGGTCGGAAGCGGCCCTCCACCACGAAGCCCGCGGCCAGCTCGCCGCGCACCAGCATCCTCGCCAGCAGCACCGGTCCGCGCCGTGCGAACTCCTCGTCCTCGAGCGCGCCGGAGGCGGAGATCTCCTCGACCACGTCCCCGGGATGCAGGACCCGCCGCCGGGCCAGGCCCAGCAGGCGGCGCTCGATGCCCGAGGGGGAGGAGGCCGCATGTGCGGCGAGCGCCGCCTCGGTCGCATGGACGGGTGCCCCGGCCTGCTCCGCGCGGATCCCGCCCTCCTCGTCCGCGACGACGAGCGCGCCCCGCGGGCCCTCGAGCCGCCACGGCGCCGCGGTGTGGAGCGCTGTGGGGCCTTGCGCGCTCCGGAGGGCCAGGCGCACCGCGCCGTCCTCCTGCAGCTGCGCGTCGAGGACCTGCGCGCCGACGACGCGCGGATCCCGCAGGCCGACGGCCGGGTCGGTCCCGGGGGCGACGCCGCGTTCGAGGTCGTGCGCTCCCTCGAGCAGCTGGGCCCGGGAGGAGAGCACGCTGCCGCGGGCGGTCACGGTCCAGGTGCCGCGGGCGGCGACCCGGGTGTGCACGATCGTCTGCCCGATCAGGTCCGCGAGAGGGGCGGGGAGCCCGTGGGCCCTTCGGCCGTCGGGGCCGGGAGATCCGGCCAGGCCGGACAGGAAGGCGCGCATGCACCCATCCTGCCGCACGCTCCGGCCGCCGCGCGGCTCGCCGGTCGGTGCCCGGGTGCTGGACTACGATGACGCAATGACCTCATCGACGTCCTCCGGCGAACGCGCCCCGGATCCCCGTCCAGCCCGCACCCGCGCCGCGATCTTCGCCGCCGCCCGCGAGCTGAGCGCGGACGACGGCGAGGTCACCGTCAACGCCCTGGCCAAGCGTGCAGGCGTCAGCCGCGCGGCGTTCTACAGCCACTTCACCGGGCTCGACGACCTGATGGGCGCGATGCTCCAGGAGATGTTCGATGCCGCCTGGGAGCACGGACGCGCCAACGGCGCCGCCGGCTACACGATCGTGCAGCACGTGCAGCACGGCTACGCGATGATGGCCGCCTACATCGAGCGGCACCATGCCTTCCTCCGTGGCGCGCTGGACTGGAAGTCCAGCCACCGTACCTACATGATCCTCACCGGGACGATGGCCGCGCTGCACGTCGAGGCGCTCAAGCGCATGCCCGACAGGCTCCCGCCCCGTCCCGGCATCGAGGCCCTCGCCCGCAGCCTCACCGGCGGGGAGCTCGTCCACGCCGACCACTGGCTCGTCGCCACCGAGGAGGCGGCGAGGGCCGGGGAGGAGCTGGACGCGACCGAGCTGCTCGAGGTCATGCTCGCCACCGCGCCGTCCTGGTACGTCGGCCTCGGCCCCGACGAGCCGATCCCGGCCGCGGAGCTGCTGGCCTCGACCCGCACCTACGGCGAGGACGCGGCCGACCAGTACTGAGCGCCACCCAGGGGCGGGCTCAGCAGGTCGCGACGAGACGCAGCAGCACCCGCGCGCCGAAGCGCACCGCGTCCACCGGTACCCGCTCGTCCACGCCGTGGAACAGCGGGGCGAAGTCGAGGTCCGCGGGCAGCTGCAGCGGCGCGAAGCCGTAGCCGGCGATGCCGAGCAGGCTGAGCGGCTTGTTGTCGGTGCCGGCGCTGAGGCAGTAGGGCAGCACCTTCGAGCCCGGGTCCTCCGCCTCCACCGCCGCGGTCATCGCGTCCACCAGCGGGGACTCGCGCGGGGAGTCGACGGAGACGCCGATGTGGTCCACGACCACCTCGACGTGCTCGCCGGTCAGCTCGTCCAGCAATGACAGCAGCTCCTCCTGGTGCCCGGGCAGGAAGCGGCAGTCGAAGCCGGCCTCCGCGGTCTGGGGGATGACGTTGACCTTGTACCCGCTCTCGAGCATCGTCAGGTTCGCCGAGTCGCGCAGGGTCCCGGCGACGAAGTGGCGGGCCCCGCCGGTCAGGGGCAGGAAGCGGTCGATGTCCTGATCGTCCCAGCCCTGCCCGGTGATCTCGGTGATCCCGTCGAACAGCGCGCGGACGCTGGCGATGTACTCGATCGGGAACTCGTGCTCGTCGATCGCGGTGATCGCGCGGGCCAGGCGCACGATGGCGTTCTCGTCGTTGGGGACCGAGCCGTGCCCGGCGCGGCCGGTGGCGCGCAGCCGCCCCCAGGCCAGGCCCTTCTCGGCGGTCTGGACGAGATAGGCGCGCACGTCCTCGCCGGTGGACTCCTCGGGCAGGGTGATCGAGTAGCCGCCCACCTCGCTGATCGCCTCGGTCATGCCGTCGAACAGCTCGGGGTGGTTCTCCACCAGCCACTGGGCACCCCAGACGCTCGCATTCTCCTCATCGGCGAAGAAGGCGAACATGAGGTCGCGCGGCGGGGCCTGCCCGCTGCGGGCCAGGTGACGGGCGACGGCCAGGATCATCCCGACCACGTCCTTCATGTCCACGGCGCCGCGGCCGTGGATCATCCCGTCGATGATCTCGGCGCCGAAGGGGTCCACCGACCAGTCCTCGGCGCGAGCCGGGACCACGTCGAGGTGGCCGTGGAGGATCAGGCCGCCGCGCTCGCGGTCCTCGCCCGGAACGGTCACCAGCACGCTGGGACGGGCGGGGTGCGACTCGACCACCTGCGGCTCGAGGCCCACCTCGCGCAGCCGCTCGACGACGTACTCCGCCGCCTCGGTCTCGCCCTTCCCCCAGGTCTCGGGGTCGTTCCCGCCGAAGTTCGTGGTGTCGATCCGGATGAGCTCGCGGGTGAAGCGCACGGCCTCGTCCTGCAGCAGGGCGAGCTCGTCGGCGGTGGGGGCGGCGATCGGCATGCCGGGGTCCTCCTCGGGGTCGGGTCCGTTCACCGTACCCGGCCCCTACGGAAGAGGTTCAGGACTGTGAACGCTCGAGATGCGCGCGCACGAACCACTGGAACTTCTCCAGCTCGGCGGACTGCCCGATCAGGATGTCCTCGGTGATCGGGTCGAGCTCGCCGGCGAGGGTGATCGCCTTGCGGTGGGAGGCGATGACGCCGTCGTAGACCTGGTCGATCGCGGCGAGGTGCTCCTGGGTGCCGGCCCTGCCGAGCTCGTAGTCGCTCCAGCCGCGCTCGGCGACGAGGCGACCCGGGGTGCCGACGGGGGAGGCGCCCAGCTGCGCGATCCGCTCGGCGACCTCGTCGGCGTAGCCGCGCACGAGCTCCACCTGCGGGTCGAGCATCTCGTGCACCGCGATGAACTGCGGGCCCACCACGTTCCAGTGGGCATGCTTGAGGGTGAGGTGCAGGTCGTTCAGGGCGTGGAGGCGGTCCTGCAGCGCTTCCACGAGCCGGCGGGAGTCGTCGGTGCCGAGGCCGGGGACGGTGTAGCTGAGGTCGGTCATGAGTGCTCCTTGTCGTGATCGGGTCCCGGCGGCCGGGCGGCGGCGCCGGGGACGTGCGGATCCTTCCCCTCCATCCTCTCATCCGACCCCCTGCCGCCGACAGGGACCTCCCTCCTGCCCCGTACGATGGCCCCGTCAGCGTCCCCTGCGGAAGGAGCGCCCATGAGACCCGTCGACGAGCTGCGCGACCGGCTCCACGCCGCGCGCCGACGCGCCGAGATCGCGGGTGCCCGCGCCGACGTCCTCGCCCAGGCGCGGGCCGTGGTCCCCGAGCTGCCGCGCGACGCTGATGCGGGCCACCTCGAGCGGGCCGCCCGACGCCTGGTGCGGCGCGCCGCGCAGGACGACTTCGCCCGCGAGGGGATCACGAGGATCCCCGTCCCCGAGGCGACCGGACGGGCCGAGCTGCGCCGCGCCGACCTCGCCTCCGACGCGGCCTTCCACGCGGTCGTCGAGGACGTGCTCAGCGCCGTCGAGATCGTGCCGAGCCCGCTGGAGAGCGACGACGCGGTCGCGCTGCGCGACGCCCGTGCCTCGTCCGACGCCTACGGCCTCTCGCCCGAGGTCGCCTCCGATCTCGCGTCCTACCTGCTGGGCCGCGCCTTCCTGCTGCGCGACGAGGAGCGCGACCTCGACGCCTATCTCGACCGGCACGAGAGGCAGATCCGCGAGGACATGCGCAGCGCGCTGGTGCGCCTGGTGCGGGTGCCGCTCGAGCTGCGCAGCGCCCGTGAGCGCCACAACCGGATCGCGAGCGGCCTCGCCCCCGAGCCCGCGGGCTCCGCGCACCGAGCCGGGACAGGTGCTGGGACTGCCGGCGGGGCCGGCGGGACGGGGAGCGGCGCGAGCGGTGTCGGCGCCGCTGCCCGCGAGGCCCTCTCGCAGCGCGCCCGCTCGGCGATGGACCACGCCCGCGCCGAGGCCGGTCGTGCCGCCCTCGGCGCCCTGCGCAGCGGTGCCGGCCGCGCCTTCGAGCGCTACGGCCGAGGGGGCGACGGCGAGGATGTGCGGGGCGGGGAGGCGCGGAGCGCCGCGGACCGGGCCCGGGACCAGCGTTCGGGCGGGCGGCAGTCCGGCGAGCACCGCGCTGCCGAGCAGACCGTGCACGACCCGCGATCGGACTGATCGGGCGTCGGTCGGGCCCATCGGCCGGACCTGTCGGCCGGTCCACCGGCCGGACCCATCGGTCGAGCCCGTCGGCAAGCCGGCGCGCCGTCCCCCTCGACGCACTGCGGCGCCGCCCCCTCGGGGACGGCGCCGCAGTGCAGTGGGAGGGGCCGGCTCAGACCCCGGCCTTCTCGGAGAGCTGGCGCTTGATCCGCGCGAGCATCCCCGACATGCCGTTCAGTCGCAGCGGGCTGACCACCTCGGCCAGGCCCAGCTCCCCGGTGACCGTGTCCGGGGTGTCCAGCACCTCGCCCACGGAGCGACCGTCGAGGGCCTCGGCGAGGATCGCGGCGAAGCCGCGCGTCGTCGGCGCCTCCGGCGGGGCGGAGAAGAACAGGTGCGCGGTCGCTTCACGACCCTGCCCCTCCACCTCCGTGGCCAGGAAGATCGGGGACTGGCACTCGGGCACCGGCTCGAGCAGCTCCGGGTGCTCGGAGTAGCGCTCGGGCAGCTCGGGCAGGCCCTGCGAGAACTCCAGCAGCAGCTGCAGGCGATCCTTCCCGCCGAGCGCGTGGAAGTCGTCGGCGATCTCCGCGAAGCCCTCGGGCAGCGCGGAGGTCGCGGCGTCGGCGCTGTGCGTCGGGCTCATCGGGCGGGGACCCCGCCGGGCTCGGTGCCCTGCGCGATCGGCAGGCGCACGCCGTTGCCCCACTCGGTCCAGGAGCCGTCGTAGTTGCGCACCGAGTCGAAGCCGAGCAGGTGGGTGAGCACGAACCAGGTGTGCGCGGAGCGCTCGCCGATGCGGCAGTACACGACCGTCGGCGTCCCGGTCTCGAAGCCGAGCTCGCCGAGGTAGATCGCCTCGAGCTCCGCGCGGGGCTTGAAGCGGCCGTCCTCCGCGGCGGCGCGGGCCCACGGCACCGAGCGCGCGGTGGGGATATGGCCGCCGCGCACGGTGCCCTCCTGCGGGTAGTCGGGCATGTGGGTGCGCTCACCGGAGTACTCCTGCGGGGAGCGCACGTCGATCAGCGGCCCGCCGAGGAAGTCCAGCACATCCTCACGGTAGGCGCGGATCGGGGCGTCCTCGCGCTCGATGACGGGGTAGCCGCTGGTCGGAGCGGGGCGGCCCTCGGTCGAGGTCGTCATCTCGCGGCCCTCGGCCTCCCAGGCGGCGCGGCCGCCGTCGAGCAGGCGCACGTCCTCGTGGCCGAACAGACTGAACACCCACAGCGCGTAGGCGGCCCACCAGTTCGACTTGTCGCCGTAGATCACCACGGTGGTCTCGCGGGTGATGCCGGAGGCGTCCATGAGCTTCGCGAAGCCCTCGCCGTCGACGTAGTCGCGGGTGACCGGGTCGTTGAGGTCGAGGTGCCAGTCGATCTTCACCGCGCCGGGGATGTGCCCGGTCTCGTAGAGCAGCACGTCCTCGTCGGACTCGACGACCACGAGCCCCTCGGTCTCGCCCGCGGCGAGCCGGTCCGCGAGCCACTGCGTGGTCACGAGCCGCTCGGGGTGGGCGTAGTCCTGCAGGGAAGGAGCCGGATCGGCGGGAATGGTCATCAGTTCACCTTTCGACGGTCGATATCGCACGACGTATGCCCCCAGTCTGTCACCGTCGTGCGCGCAGTGGCGATCCGGCGATGACGCTGTGCGCGGACACGCGGGAGGAGACCGCGCGGACACGCGCGATGTGCTTCCCCTGCGGGGCCCGTGCTCCTACGGTGGCCCCATGATGGAAGACCTGGACACAGAGCCCGTCATCCCCACCCTCGACCTCACCGTCCTCGACTGCCCCGATGCCCTCCAGCTGGCCACCTTCTACGCGAAGCTGCTCGGCTGGCGGGTCGAGGAGGGCAGCGACTCCGACTGGGCGGAGCTGGTGCCGCCCCGCGGCCGTCGCAGCGAGGACGACCCCGACGGCGAGGCCTCCCTCGCCTTCCAGAAGGTGGCGGACTTCCGCCGCCCCACCTGGCCCGACGGCGACCACCCCCAGCAGTTCCACCTCGACCTCTCCGTCACCGACATCGACCGCGCCGAACCCCGGGCACTCGCCCTCGGCGCGACCGTCCACGAGCACCAGCCCTCCGCCTCCGGCAGCTTCCGCGTCTACCTCGACCCCGCGGGACACCCCTTCTGCCTGTGCCTGACGGCCTGAGGGCTGGGTCCGTATGACAACCGCTTGACTGACGAGCCGGCGTCGCCGGCGCTCGCCCCTGCGCCCCTCCGTGTGATCACGGAGGGGCGCTCTGCGTCGTGGAGGGGCTCGGCGCGGTGAGGCCGACGGGGATGCGCGGCCGACGACGATCCCCTGATGCCGGGAGCGGTCGACGCCGTGCTGCGCCGGCATGGGCGAGGGCCCTGTGTGCGTCGTCGGGAGTCGCCTTTCGTCACGACGTCAGGTGGAGGATGAGGGGAATTCGAAAATGCTGGTTCTCTGGATCGTTCGATATTTCGGTGTATTCGGTGAGAGTGTCGTCCATTCCTTCCGCCCGCCGCCTCTCGTGGCCTGTCGCCTGGCCTTCCGTGGTCGTGGCGCGTGGCGTCCAGTGCGTCTCGAGGGTCCGCCCTCGGCGCCGGATGCGTCGACGTGGAGTCGGGGGGAGAGTGCAGGTCGAGCGCCTAGCGGGAGGGTGCGACAAACAAGCATCGTCGTCCACGGCGGGGTGTGTTCCGGTGGATGAGTCCGCGCTCGATCCTCGCGCGGAGGGCTCGTCCACAGTGACTTCTCCTCCCCACGGGGTGGTTATCCACAAAACGATCCCCATTTCGCTCTGGGGGTTCTGACATGGGCGTGTGGTCGGTAGTGTCTAGGTATTCGAAGAAGGGCTCATCGGTGAGTGCCCGGACAGCAGGGAGGTGGCGGCAGTGGGGGAGTTCGACGACATCGAGGACGAGAACGCGCGCCGCGACGCATCATCGTCCGAGACCGCGCGACAGTCCTCGTCGAGCGATGCCTCCTCGGTGCCGGGTCCGTCGAGCCCCGGCTCCGCCGCTGACCCCGTCGCTGACCCCACCGCCGGTCCTGCGGCCGACCCGGACAACCGCCCCGCCGTCGACCCGGCCGCCGGCCCCGCCGCTCCCGCCCGCGAATGGCGCGTGCGCGCCCGTCGGGAGCTCACCGAGGAGCTGATCCTCGAGGAGGTCGGCGGCATCGAGGGGAAGAACGCCGGCCGCGTGCTCACGCTCCACTCCCTCATGCGAGAGCAGGCGCAGCTCCACGCCCGCCGTCTCCGCCATCTCGCGGACTTCTTCGCCGTCGACCCGGACAACGAGGGCTCGCTGATCGACGCGGACATGACCGCGATGAAGGTCGCCGTGGGACTGCGCTGCTCGATCACGCAGGCCACCTCGCAGATCCGCGACGCCCACCACGCCGTCGTCGACCTGCCCCGGATGTTCGCGCACCTCGAGGCCGGCGACCTGCCGGAGGACTACCACCGCTTCCTGCTGCGCCAGGTGCGACGGCTCGACGCCGACCAGATCCGCCTTGTCGACGAGCACCTGGCCGGCGTGGAGATCCCCTCGATCCCCCGCAGCACCTTCGAAGCCCAGGTGCGACTGGCCGTGGCCTCGGTCGGGAACGAGCTGAAGCCGCCCCGCGAGGCGCGCGAGGTGCGGATCGACGGTGTCGACTCCGAGCAGGGCGTCGCCTGGATCACGATCACCGGCCCGATCCCCGAGATCCGCAGCCTCGGCCTGCGGCTCGACGCGAGCGCCCGCGCCGTCCAGCGCGCCCAGCGCGTCGCGCTCGAGGCTGGGGAGGAGGAGCCGATCCCCTTCGACCTCGACGGCGACGTCCGCGACCGGGAGCGCCCCCTCAGCCTGTCGGCCCTGCGCTACGCGATCCTCACCCGCACCATGCTCGACCTCGACCTGGTCGAGGAGACCGCCCAGCCGTTCAAGATCCTCGTCACCGTGCCCGTGACGACCCTGCTCGGGATGGACGACTCCCCGGCGATGCTCGACGGGCTCACCCCCATCCCGGCCGACCTCGCCCGGGACCTCGCCGCGACCTCCTCCGTCTGGTACCGGATCCTCACCGACCCGATCTGCGGGACCCACCTCCCCGCCCGGATCGACACCTACCGGCCTGACGCGCAGCAGCGCATGCAGCTGCGGCTGCGCCACCCCGTCTGCGCCGCGCCCGGATGCACCCGCCCCACCGCGCTCGCCGCGGAGGACGACCACATCATCGAGTACGACCACCAGGATCCCGCCCGAGGCGGCCCGACCTCCCTCTGGAACCTCCACCGGCTGTGCCGCCACCACCACCAGCTCAAGACCGCCGGGCTGATCGACCCCGCCAGGGATCCCCAGGACGACCCCGACCGCGGGGACCGCAGCACCAGCGCCGAACCGCTGGTCACGACCTGGCAGCTCGAGCAGGACCTTCGGGTGCGCACCGCGGAGAACACCGATCTGCTCACCCCGCGCATGACCCGCCGTCTCGACCAGGCCGAGCGGACCCACCGTCGCGCCCGGGAGGCCAGGCAGCGCGGACCCGACGAGCCCCGCTGCCGAGCCCTCGACGAGGCCGAGGACCATCTCGCCGAGATCCAGCTCGAGGACGAGTTCACCAGAGTGCGGACGAAGCGCCGTATCATCCCGCCCGGGCCGCCGCTCGACGTGGACCACCCGCCGTTCTGACTGCCGTGTACTGATCCGGACGCCCCGCCGCGGCGCCAGGTCGACCATGAACGGCGCCGACCGTGCTGTTCGCCCGCGGTTCACCGCCGCGACCGGAGGCGGAGACGAGCGCCTCCTAGCGTGAGGGCGCCACGATCACTTGCCCGGAGGAGCCCCGCCATGACCGAGACCGCCCGCCCCCGACGACGCCTCCTGGTCATCTCCGTCGACGCGATGAGCGTCGTGGACGTGCCCTTCGCCCGCACCCTCCCGCACTTCGCCCGGATCCTCGAGGGCAGCTGGGGCAGCGCCGAGGCGATCTACCCGTCCGTCACCTACCCGAACCACACCTCGCAGACCACCGGCCGCACCGCCGACGGCCACGGCATCTACGCCAACGAGAAGGTCACCCCCGGGGAGCGGATCCCCGACTGGTTCTGGGACGCCCGCGACATCGCCTGCCCCACCCTCTTCGACCTCGCGAAGGAGCAGGGCCTGACCACCGCCGCCGTCGGCTGGCCCGCCACCGGCTGGTCGCCCTCGCTCGACATCGCCGTCCCCGAGATCTGGGACCGCGCCGGGCTCGAGCCCACCCTCGCCGTGCTGCGTGAGGCCTCCACCCTGCGCGGCCGCGAGTACGTCGACCGCCATGCGCACGAGATCGGCTGGGATCGCAAGCACCGCTTCGGCCGCTTCAACACCGCCGTCGCCGCCGACATCCTCCGCACCGACGCGCCCGACGTGCTCTTCCTCCACCTCGTCGACGTCGACTCCGCCCGCCACGCCACCGGCCGCTTCACCGCCGAGGTCAAGGAGGCGTTCGAGCGGGTCGACGGCTGGTTCGGCGAGCTCCTCGCCGCCCTCGAGGACGCCGGCACCGCCGCCGAGACCGACATCGCGATCGTCTCCGACCACGGCCACGTCGAGGTGGGGCGCGTGCTGCGCGCCAACGCGCTCCTGGCCCGGCAGGGCTTCGTGCGCCTCGACGCCGACGGCGAGGTCAGCAGCTGGGACGCCTGGGTGCACGGCTGCGGCCTCACCGGCCAGCTCCACCTGCACCCCGAGGCCGACGAGACCACTCGCGAGAAGGTGCTCGCCCTGGTCGAGGACTGGGTCGCCGACCCCGAGGTGCCCGTCCAGGCCTTCCACCCGCTGACCGACATGCACGAGGACTACGGCTGGTCAGGCCCCTTCCTCGGCATCCTCGAAGGGGTCAGCGGCACCGCCTTCCAGAACCTCTGGGACGGCCGCTGGCTGATCGACCGCTTCGACCCCGAGTACGAGTTCCTGCTCTCCCAGCACGGACACCTCCCCGAGCAGGACATCCAGGCCGTGTTCGCGATGACCGGGCCCAGCATCGAGCCCGGGCGCCGCATCACCCGCTGCACCGTCACCGACGA
The DNA here is from genome assembly GCF_001293905.1 of Brachybacterium sp. SW0106-09. Taxonomy (NCBI): domain Bacteria; kingdom Bacillati; phylum Actinomycetota; class Actinomycetes; order Micrococcales; family Dermabacteraceae; genus Brachybacterium; species Brachybacterium sp. SW0106-09. The sequence goes on along the minus strand of NZ_BCAK01000016.1, from coordinate 77,207 downwards.
GGCCGTCACCTTCGCGCACCTGCTCGGCCTCGAGATCCCGGACGCCGACGGACGCGTGGTCGAGGAGATCCTGCGGCCGGCGCCTGTGCATCTGCAGGCGGTGCCTCAGGAGGCGTAGGCCTCGAAGGCCGCACGGATCCCGTCGGCCGACGCCCCGGAGGTCAGCAGCACCTGCAGCAGCAGGCGGGCCTTCGGGGCGGGCAGCAGCCCGGCCATCACGGCGCCCGCGTCCAGCAGGTCCACCTCGGAGCCGGGATAGCCGTAGTGGTGCGTGGAGGTGCCGCCGCCGAAGGGCCGCGCCGCGACCACGACAGGCACCCCCTCGCCCAGCAGACGGCGCAGACGCGGCATCGCGGCGGGAGAGACGTGCCCCATCCCGACCCCGTCGATCACCAGCCCCGCCAGTGCCTCGGCGGGGAGGTGGTCCAGCAGCGCGAGGTCCTCGTCGAGGCCCGCGGTGAGCAGCGGCACCGCCGGGAAGCGATCCGGCGGGAGTCCGCCGGAACGGGCCGGACGCGGCAGGGGGAGATGGAGGAGGCGGAGGTCCTCCGCGCCGATGATCGCGAGCGGCCCCGAGGGCTCCGAGGCGAAGGCCGAGACCCCGCGGGAGGAGGCCTTCACGACCCGGTCCGCGAGATGCGCGTGGGCGTCGAACACGACCAGCACGCCCAGGCCGCGGGCCGACGGGGCGGTCGCCGCGCGGACCGCGTCGCGGAGGTTCGCGGGCCCGTCGGCGCCGGGCGCGCTCGCCGGACGCATCGCCCCGGTCACCACCAGCGGCGCCTCCCGGTCCCAGAACCGGTCGAGCAGGAAGGCCGTCTCCTCGAGGGTGTCGGTGCCGTGGGTGAGCACCACGCCGGCCGCGCCGGCATCGACCGCGGCTCGCGCACTCTCCAGCACGGCGCGCAGGTGGTGGGGGCGCACATCGGAGGAGGAGATGTTCGCGAGCGCTCGGGGTCGCAGCTCGACGTCCCCGCCGACGGCGGCGAGCAGCCGCGCCCCCGCGTCGTCGTCCGGGCTGGCGCTCTCGCCGCGGGCGTCCTCGGTCATGAAGATGGTGCCGCCGAGGGAGAGCACCTCCACGAAGGCGCTCACTCGGTCTCGATCTCCTCGCCGAGATAGGCGGCGGCGGTGCGCACCGAGGCCTTGCGGGCAGGCTTGCGGTCCGCGCCCCCGGCGACGTGCGCCTCGTACCAGGCATCCGCCGTCGCGCGCGTGAACTCCGCGCCCTCGGGCGAGCCGGCGAAGCTGCCCAGGCGGCGCATCAGGTCCTTGCCCGGATCCTCGAGGTGCTGGGCCAGCGCGTACAGCGCCGCGTCCCAGCCGCAGCCGGTCGCGGCGGGTCCGAAGGTCGCCCAGTGCGCGTCGGCGGGGACGGTGTGACGGAGGGTGAGGATGCTGCCCCCGCCGTCGCCGTCCGCGCCCTCCTCGGCGGGGGTGAGCAGCAGCTCGACGTCGCTCGAGCTCTTCCCGTACTCCCAGGTCAGCAGTAGGCGGCGGGGCGGATCGACCTCGACCAGGCGGCCGCTGGTCTCCATCTCGGGCAGCTCGTAGCGCCCGCCGGGGACCACGTCGCCGCTGGCGGTGCCGAACCAGCGGGCGAGCCGCTCGGCCGTGGTCAGCGCCTCCCACAGCTGCTCCGGGGCGGCGTCGAAGGTCTGGGAGAGCGCGACCGTGTTCCCGTTCTTCGCAGGGCTGACGGTGCGGGTCACGGCGGTCAGCTGGGCGGTGGGGGTGTGAGTCATGAGAGGCCTTCCTCGCCGGGGGCGATGCGTCGCAGACGCACGATCACCTCGGCGTGCTCGGTGTGGGGGAACATGTCGACGTAGCGGCCGGCGACGATGCGCAGCGAGGGCATCGCGGCGAGATCGTCGGCCAGGCTCGCCGGATTGCAGCTGGAGTAGAGGACGTCGCGGACCCCGGAGCGCTCGAGCCAGCCGGCGAGCTCCGGCCCGAGGCCGCGGCGCGGCGGGTTCACCACGACGATATCGGGCGGGCCTGCGGGGCCGGCGGCCTCCTCGATCGCCCACGCGGTCGCGTCGGCCGCGAGGAAGCGGACGTCGGCGCCCGCGGCCTCCGCCCCCTCGCGCGCCCCGTCGATCGCCTGGGCGGAGACCTCCACCCCGGTGACCCGGGCGGCGGGGAGGGCGCGGGCGAGATGCAGGGCGAAGCCGCCGAGGCCGCAGTACAGGTCCCAGATCCGCAGGCCGGGGCCCGTCTCCTGGTCTTCCCGCGCCCCCGCGATCTCGCCCGCCCACTCCGCGCCCTGGCGGTAGAGCGCGCCGGCGACCTCGGTGTGGGTCTGCAGGAACGACTGCGGGCGGGAGAACAGCGTGACGTCCCCGGTGCGCACGGCGAGACGACCGGCCCCGGCCAGCGGGATCTCCTCCTCGCCCTCGACGCGCGTGGTGTGCTCGGGGTGGATGTTCGCGCTGACCGACACGACCGAGGGATGCGCCTCGAGCAGCCGCGGCAGGTGCTCCCGCAGCCGCTCCAGCGCCGCGGTGCTGCGCAGCACGAAGCGGAGCAGATGCTCCCCGTCCGGAGAGCTGGTGACCAGCACGTTCTTGATCTCGCCGCGGCGGCGGGCGACGTCATAGGGCGGGATCTGCGCCCGACGGATCAGGGCCTTCGCCCCCTCGAGCACCTCCTCGACCCCGTCCGGGTAGAGGGGGCAGTCGCACAGGTCGGTGCCCGCGGACTGCCCGGGCAGGGTCAGCAGAGGCGCCTGGGCGGTGCCGCCGACGGCCATCTTCCCGCGGGCGCGGAAGCCCTGCTCCGCGCCGACGATCGGCCCCGACCAGTTCGTGCCCGGCGCGAGATGCGGGGCGAGCAGCTGCTCGACGCGCTCACGGCCGCGGGCGAGCTGCCGCGGGCGGGGGAGGTCCAGCAGCGTGCAGGACCTGCACGCGCCGGAGTCGAAGTGGTGGCACCGCACCCCTGGAGTCTACGAGCCCGGCCGTCGGCTGTCGCACCCCCGCGCTACCGTCGCCGACGGGTCACGAGACGCGGCCGGACTCCCTCGACAGAGGCCGCGCGGCAACCGGAACCGAACCCGGTGCCCGTCGAGGAAGACCCGGCCGGGGGCGTCCGCCCATCCGGTCAGATGGCCCGGGGCCTCCGCGGGCCCTTCTCGGAAGGTGATTCGCATGCATCTCGACGACCACGCGGCGACCTGGCGCGACCAGCTCATCGAGCTGTCCCTGCCCGGGGTCGGGGCGGTGACGGCACGGGTGGACACGGGGCCGACGGACACCGCGCCCGCCGACGCGCCGGCCGAGGGATTCCGGCGCCGGGAGCCGACGGTGCCGCCGGCGCGGGAGACGGTGCGCCGCACGCTCGCCGCGCGTCCGCCGCTCATGCTCGAGCACGCCTGGCTCGTCGTACCGGCGCTCGGACCCGTGCTGCCGGTGGAGGAGGGCGTGGGGCTGGTCGGCGACCTGTCCGGCCTGCGGCCGCCCGTGGAGGTGCGGGGAGAGAGCGCCCTGCCGGCCCGTCCCAGTCGCGAGGGTGCGGAGGTGGTGGCGCCGATCGGTGAGAGGCGTCGGCGTCCGCTGTCCCCGCGGCACGGCTGGTACCGCGTCCCGGCCGTCGCGGCGGCGCTGCGGGCGAGGGGCGGGATCGTGGGGCGCGGAGCGCTCGTCGGCCCTCGCCGGGAGTGGTTCGAGCCGGCCGTCGCGACGCGCGAGGACCTGCTGGGCGCCCATCCCGACCAGGCGCTCGAGAGCGCGCTGGCGGCCGCGCGGGAGCTCGGACAGGTGGCGGTGCTGCGGATCGGGCCGGACGGGCTCGACGTCCACCCCACCGGCGCGGACCCGCGGGTCCCCGTGCTGGAGGAGCTCCCGCTGCAGGTCACGGACCGGCCCGCGCAGTGCCCTCTGCAGGGCGAGGACGCCTGCGGGCCCTGCCGGCCCGTCGGCGGCCCCTGGATCCGCGCCTCGCAGGAGGCGCAGCTCGACTGGGAGGCGCGGCGTGCGCAGGCCGTCGGAATGCTGGGCTGCGGGGTGTGCTTCGGGGAGGCGCTGCCGCCGGAGCCGGATCAGCCGCAGGTGCCGCGCCTGGCGGAGGCGACGCCCGTCACGCACCTGGACCGGCTGCACCTGCGCGGCGGCGGGAGCGTGCAGATCGACCCGCTGATCAGGCCGCGCTGACCCCGTTCGCCGCGCCGATCAGGCGAACCACTCCGTGGGCGGGCCCAGCTGCAGCAGCACCGAGAACACCACCGCGACCACGACGATCGCGATCAGGCCCGCGAGCAGCGGACGGCGCAGCGCGAGGGCGACCACCTTCTCCGGGAACGAGCGCGGGGCGTCCTCGCGCAGCCGCCAGGAGTCCCCGAGCATGCCCTTCCGGTGCGCCCAGCTCTCGAAGGGGACGGTGAGATAGGGGACCAGCGCGGAGCCCAGCCCCATCGCCAGGCGCCCGAGGCTCCAGCGCTGATCGACCGCGACCAGCACCGTCACCACCACGTAGGACAGGAACACGAAGCCGTGCAGGCTCCCGCCGATCCGCACCCCCACCTCGGTGACCTGCAGCGCGTACTTCAGCAGCATGCCGAGCAGCAGCAGGGTCCAGGTGACCATCTCGGCCAGGGCCAGCAGACGGTACAGGCGGGACGGGGTCCGGATCAGACGCATGGTCCTCATGGTGCCAGAGGCCCGCTGGATCCCACCCGGGAGCAGGGGCGGGGTGCGACGATCGTCGGATCCGGTGCGGCGGCGCGCCTGGAAGGGTGGGGCCATGACGACGCACACGATCCCCGGAGAGCTGTTCCTGCTGCTGACCGACGACGCCGGTCGGCAGGACTCGACCTCGTACCGCACCCAGGCCCTCGCAGCCGCCGCGATCGCCGAGCTCGCCCTGCGCGAGCGGATCGCGCTGACCGAGGAGCGCACTCCGAAGGTGCAGGTGCTCTCCACCGAGCCCACCGACCTGCCCGTCCTCGACCAGGCCCTGGGCGCGCTCGCCGAGCTCGAGGGGAAGTCGCTGAAGTCCGCGATCGGCCACCGCACGATGAACCTCACCGAGGTGATCGGCGAGGGCTACGCCGCCGTCGGCGCCGTGCAGCGCAAGGACGGCTGGTTCACCACCACCTGGCCCACCCACGACGACGAGCTCGAGACCGCGCTGCGCGCCCGTCTCGCCGCCGCCGTCGAGGACCCCTCCCGCGCCTCCCTGCAGGACGGGCTGCTGCTGGAGATCCTGCGCGCCCTCGGGATCGCGCACCGGATCCTCAAGGACGACCTGCCCGGCCTCTCCCGTCGTGAGCTCGATCAGCGGATCGAGGCCCTCGAGATCGACAGCCCCGCCGCGACGGCCGTGAAGCGGGTCGTGGACGACATGACCGCGGCGCTCGCCGCGGCCACCGTGGTCACGACGGTCAGCTCGACCTGAGCCGCGCCGTGGTCCGCGCGGTGGCCGGCGCCGTCCACGGATCCTCCGGCCAGGGGTGCTTCGGATAGCGGCCCCGCATCTCCTTGCGCACCTCCCGGTACGGCCCGTCCCAGAAGGAGCGCAGGTCGTCCGTGACGGCGAGCGGCCGACGGGCCGGGGAGAGCAGGTGGAAGAGCACCGGCACCCTGCCCCGCACCAGTCGCGGCGTCTCGGCGAGGCCGAACAGCTCCTGCAGCTTCACCGCGACGACTGGTCGGCCGTCCTCCTCGTCCGGCGCGGGATAGTCGATCCGGGCGGTGGATCCCGAGGGGACGGGGAGCCGTTCGGGGGCGAGGGCGTCGAGCTCGGACGCCTCCGGCCAGGGCAGCAGGGTGCGCAGCGCCGAGACCAGGTCGATGCCGTCCAGGCGGGTCCTCACGTGCGGGGCGAGCCAGGTCTCGAGGGTGGCCAGGAGTGCGTCCTCGTCCATCGCCGGCCATGGGTCACCGAGCTCGCGGTGGATCAGGGCGAGCCGGTGGCGGAGGCTGCGGGCGGTGTCGGACCAGGTCAGGGCGTCGAGGCCGCGCTCACGGACCGCAGCGAGGACGGCCGGGGCGGTGTCGTCGGCGGTCGCGGCGACCGGGGTGGAGGACAGCTCGATCGCGCCGAGTGCACGCCGGCGGCGGGCACGGACGGTGCCGTTCTCGAGCCTCGCCGTGCGCTCCTCGACGAGCAGACCGGCGCCGAGGTCGAGGGCCTCGTCCTCCGTGAGCGGGGCGGCGGCACGGATCACCGCGCCCGTACCGTCGGCGGCCCGCCCCTCCGCGCGCTGCACCTCCCAGACCGCGAGCCACTGCGCGCCGAGCAGGCCGCTGCCCTCGGGCAGGGCCGCCCGCGTGCCGGAGGCGAGGAGATAGGATCGCGAGCCGCCGCCCACCCGGCGGGCGATCCGCTCCGGGCGGGCGAGGGCGAGGACCGCGCCGGGGGAGGCGCTCCCGCCCGAGGAGCCGGCGAGGCGCGTCAGGCGGTCGCGCTCTCGGCGCCAGCGCTCGGCGCCGGGGGCTCGGCCGGCGCGGAGATCGGCGAGGAGGCGGGGGAGATCGGCGCCCGTGGGGCGGTGGTCGTCGGAGACCACGGCGACGACCTCGGCGGCCGACGGCCCGCCCGCGAGCAGGGCCCGCGCCTCGCGCACCCCGACCGGGAGCTTCGCGGTGCGGCGACCGGCCGGGGTGGGGCGGCCCTCCTCGTCGACCAGGCCCAGCGCCCGCAGCGTCTCCTCGGCGGCGCGGATCTCCGCGGCCGGCGGCGGGGTCAGCAGCGGCAGGCCCTGCCCGCGCGGCGTCCCCCAGCAGGCGAGCCAGAGCGCCGCATCGGTGAGGTCCGCGGCGGTGATCTCCGGCGGGGACTGGGCCGGCATCCCCGCGAGCTCCGCCTCGGAGAACACCCGCACCGCCCGGCCCGGGCCCTGACGGGCGGCACGGCCGGCGCGCTGCTCGATCGCGGCCCGCGAGGCGCTGACCGTGACCAGGCCCGACATGTCCCGCCCGCGATCCCGCCGCACCTCGCGGGACAGCCCCGCATCGACCACCAGATGCACCCCGGGCACCGTGAGGGACGACTCCGCGAGCGCCGTGGAGACCACGATCCGGGGCGGCTCCCCGGCGCGGCGTCCGCCGGTCGCGCGGTCCTGCTGGGCGGCGGGCAGCCGGCCGTGGAGGGGGAGGACCTCGACCCCGTCGACGAGTCCCTGCAGGCGCGCGACCGTCTGGTCGACCTCGCGCGCGCCGGGCACGAAGACCAGCGCGTCGCAGCCCTCCTCCCGCTGCGCGCGGGCCGCGGTGCGGGCGAGATGGTCGAGGAACTCGCGGGTGACGCCGCGGGCGTCCAGGCGCGGGGACGGGGAGGGGGCGTGCTCGGTGCGCAGAGGGTGCAGGGCGCTCGGCACCTCCACGATCGCCGCGCCGTCCAGCACCTCCGCGACCGCCCGCGCATCGAGCGTCGCCGACATCGCCCCGACCAGCAGGTCCTCCCGCAGCTGCCGCGTCTCGGCGAGCATCCCCAGCAGCAGGTCCGTCTCCAGGGAGCGCTCGTGGACCTCGTCGAGCACCACCGCCGAGACGCCCGGCAGCTCCGGATCGGCCAGCAGGCGCCGCAGCAGCACGCCCGGGGTGAGCATCTCGACGGCCGTGCCCTTCCCGACCGTCCGCTCGCCCCGCACCGTGAAGCCGACGGGGCCGCCGAGCGGGCTGCCGTCGAGGGAGGCGAGACGGCGGGCGGCCGCGCGCACCGCCACCCGGCGCGGCTGGGTGACCAGCGTCAGTCCGCCGACGAGGTTCGCGACCAGCGGCGGCACCAGTGTCGTCTTGCCCGTACCGGGCGGGGCGGTGACCACCATCGCGCCCGTCCGCGCCGCGGCCCCGAGCTCCTCCCGCGCCGCCGCGACGGGCAGCCCCGCCCCGACGACGTCCAGGTCGAAGCGGTACGGGGCAGGGGAGCGGTCCGTCATGCCCCCATCATCCCTGGCGCGGAGGTCGCGCCTCAGTCGATGAGGTCGAACTCGACCTGCTCGGTGTCGGCGCACACGCTCGTCACCGAGAGGGTCCACAGGTCCACGGCGACGGTCTCGCCCAGGGTGATCGGTCCGATCTCCCGGGCGGGGCTGTCGCCGACCTGCGCCATGAGCTGTGCGCTGTCGCCCTCGATGCTCTCGAGGGAGACGGTGAGGGGCTCCCCGCCGCGCTCGGGCAGGCCGGGGTTCGCCTCCCCTCCCAGCTCCGCGTAGAAGGCGCCCTCGCCCGTGCAGGGCTCCGGCGGGACGAAGCCCTCCGGAGCGGGCGTGACCTCGTAGGACTCCTGCGGCACGACGCCCGCGGTCTTCCCGCCCTCGCCGGAGGCACCCCCGGCGGAGCCGTCCCCGTCCGAGGCGGCGGGCTCCTCGGCGGTCGTGCCCTGGGCGGCGGGGGAGGAGCTCTGCTCCTCGGGGGAGCCGCTGCACCCGGCGGCGAGGAGCACGGCGGCCAGCACGGCGGCGAGGCGTGCGGAGCGGGAACGGCGGGCGACGGTGACGGCCACGGGGATCCTCACGGCAGGACGGGACGAGACGGGCGACACGCTAGCGGACCGGTGCCCTCGTGGCACCATCGGGGGAGCCAGGCCGGTGGGCGATGACGAGCATGCGGAGGAGGGACCGATGACGAGCAGGCCCGAGCGACCCGTCCCGAGCCCGAAGGCGCTTGCCGGACGCAAGGACCCCGCCCGCTCCGTGCGGCCCGTGGACTGGACCGCCGTGCCGGGGCGCCGACCCGAGCCGGCCGCGCGGCCCGAGCCGGCTGACTTGCCCTCCGCCCCGCTGCCGCGCCGACGGGCCCGGACGGTCCAGCTGCCCCGGGCCGCGTCGGCCGCTCCGAGTGATGCCGTGCACACGCTCGACGCGGACGATCCCCGACCCCTGCCCCGGCCCCTGCGGATCCGCGACGAGGACATCCGCGCCGTCGGCGTGACCAGGGCCGACGGCGAGCGGATCGTGCAGGCCGTCGCCGACCCCGAGGACGCCTGGAGCGCCGACGCCGGGACCAGCGACCACTTCCTCCGCGGCGATCTCGTCGTGCAGGTGCGCCGCGCGGACAACGCCGTGATCGGCCTGTTCTCCGCCCGCTACGCGCTCAGCGTGCGCCCTGACGAGTACGAGCCCGCCCTCGACATCGCCGAGGACGCCGCCGGCCCCTCCACCCGCGGCGGGCAGGGCACGCGCCACCCCACCTCGCGCCGCGAGCTGCTGGGCCGCATGCAGCAGGCGGGGTTCGTCATCACCCCCGGGGCGACGCACGGCCGCGTCACGCATCCCGACCATCCCGGGCTCGTGCTGCCCTTCGCCTCGACCCCCTCGGACCGCCGCTTCACCCGGCACGCCGTCGCGCAGATCCGACGCGTCTTCGGCATCGACCTGCGGCGCTGAGAGCGCCCCCGGCGAGGGCGACGCCGGAGCGGTAGGCCCCCGGACAGGAAAGTGCCCCGGCTCGTCCCCACGAGCCGGGGCCATCCCTTTCCCCCGCGTCCCGGATCAGCGGATCCCGCCTCCTCCTCAGTCAGCGGGTCCTCCGGTGACGCGTTGAGAACAGTGAACACGCGCTGCCGGAAAAAGCACTGTGCCGAGGCTGTTCATTCCCTGGTAATCGGGGGTCCGGGCGGCCCGGGGTCCTCGCTGACCTGCATCGCATCGAGGATCGAGAAGCTCGCGTGCCCCAGCAGACGCAGCAGTCGGACCAGTCGGTCGAAGGCGATCGCGCCCGCCACCGCGCGCATCACCGCCACATCCTGCGAGACGGACGGCCCGGCCCCCGCCGGCCCTGCCTCGACAGGCCCTGCCCCGGTGCTCATCCAGTCCACGTCCGAACGGGCGATCTGCGCCATCGGCTCCGCATAGCGCAGCAGCATCCCGAGATCCGTCGGCGCCTCCCACTCCTCCAGGGAGCGCAGCAGCCGGTCCAGCGCACGGCGCGGGGCGGAGTCGACGTCCGGCCAGCCGAGGTGGGCGAGCAGCGGGGCGATCGAGGGATGCTCGCCTCCCGCCGCCTTCGCCCCGTCCGCCCCGCCCGCTGCGCTCTCCTCGTCGGTCGGATCCTCGAGGCCCAGGGCGAGGGTCTGCGACTCGGCGAGCACCTCGATCAGCGGGACGTCGGGATCGTCGAGCAGGGCCGTCACCCGTGCGATCCGCGCGATCGGGGCGCCGGCGACCTCGCGCAGCACCTGGATCAGCTCGAGGCGCTCGACATGGGCGCGGCCGTAGTCCTGCCGGGTCGTCGTGATCCTCTCGCCCGGCGGCAGCAGCCCCTCGCGCCGGTAGTACTTGATCGAGGCGGCGGAGACCCCCGTCGCCTCCGCGAGCTCGTGCATGAGCATGACCCGTCCTCCCCTCGGATAGTGCGCCGACCAGCGACTATCTTGATGGCGCCGGTGTGGATAGCGGCACTATCGTCTCGTGCATGGACGCTCTCACGCCAGTGATCACCCTCCACGCCGTCTCCGCCCTCGTCGTCCTGCTGCTCGGGCCCTTCCAGATCCTCCGTCGGCGCCGCGACCGCGCCCACCGGATCCTCGGCGGCGTGTGGGCGGCGGCGATGGTGGTCACGTGCGTCTCGAGCTTCTGGATCCGCGACGGAGGGTTCAGCTGGCTGCACGGGCTGTCCATCTGGACCCTCGTCTGCCTCGTCGCGGCGATCGTCGGCATCCGCAGCGGGAGCGTCGAGATGCACCGCGGCTTCATGGTCGGCTCCTATCTCGGAACCCTCATCGCCTTCGCCTTCGCTGCGCTGGTGCCCGTGCGGCTCATCCCGCAGCTGCTGCGCAGCGAGCCGCTGATCGTGGCGGTGACGGTGCTCGCCGTCGCCGCGGCGCTCACGGTGCTGGTGGTGACGGTGGTGCGCTCTCAGCCGCCGACGGGGACGCGGAACTCGCTGCCGCCGGTGCCGACCTCGTCGGTGTAGCTGATCTCCGCGAGCACCGTGTCCTCGGGGACGTCGGCGTACAGCTGCGCCTCCGCCTCCTCGCCGGCCGGGATCTCCGGGCCGGTGGTCGTGAAGGCGCCGTAGCGGATGTCGATCTCCGCGCCGGAGTCGTCGTAGAGGCGGAAGCGGTCGGTGTCGAGCCCGATGGACGTCGAGCTGCTGTTCTCGATCGTCACCGCCACGCCGATGAACTTGTCGTTCTCCGGTGTCTTCGTCTCACCGCCCAGCTCGAGGGTGGTCCCCTCCTCGGGCTTCGAGACCGTCAGCGTGAAGATCTCGTCGCTCGGCGAGGTGGCATCGGCCGACGGGCCCTCGGTGGGCTTGTCCACCGGCTGGTCGGTCTCGATCTCGGTGGGCGCCTCCGAGGTGGGCGAGCTCGGGTCGTCGGTCGGATCGTCGGAGGGGTCCTCGCTCGGGGGAGGGTCCACGATCGAACTCGGGGGCGACGTCGGCTCCTCGCCGCCGTCCTGGCCGAGGAGATAGAAGCCGAGGCCGGCGCCGCCGAGGACGAGGAGCAGCACGAGCACGCAGCCGCAGGCCAGCGCGATGTACAGCGGGGTCCGGCTCTTCGCCGGCGGGAGCGGGGGCGCTCCGGTCGGAGGGGTCGGCGGCATGCCGTACGGGGTGCTCATGAAGGTCCTCCACCTCTCCGGGGAGCGTCGTGGACCACGCTATCCCGGGGTCGGGCAGGGCGCGATGGGGAGGACTCCCCGTCGGACCTGAGGCCGAGGATCCCGCGGGAGCGCGCCCCCCGAGGGCCGAGGCTCCGACATACTGGTGAGCGTCCGACGACCAGCCCACCCTGCGGCGGCACGACCGACGAGCGAGATCCGAGCGACGGTGCCGTCCGACGAGGAGACGAGCACAGTGCTGACGAGACTCCACGACGCGCTGCGACTGCGCACTTCCCCCGCGATCTTCTTCGGCTCGGCGGCGATCATCTTCGCCTTCGTGATCGCCACGATCGCCTTCACCGAGCCGATGGGGGCGGCGACCGACAGCGCCTCGCAATGGCTGATGACCAACCTCGGATGGTTCTACATCCTGGGCGTCACCGTGTTCCTGGCGTTCCTGATCTTCATCGCGGCCGGTCGCTTCGGCCGCGTCAAGCTCGGCCCCGACGATGAGCCGCCCGAGCACTCCGGCACGGCCTGGTTCGCGATGCTCTTCGCCGCCGGGATCGGCTCGATCCTGATGTTCTGGGGCGTCGCCGAGCCGATCAGCCACTTCGGCGACCCGCCGCGCGCCACCGAGCTCGGCCTCGAGGCCGGCACCTGGGCCGCCGCCCGGGACGCCATGAACTTCACGTACTACCACTTCACGCTGCACACCTGGGCGATCTTCACCCTGCCCGCCCTGTGCTTCGCCTACTTCATCCACAAGCGGAACCTGCCCCCGCGCGTGAGCTCGGTCTTCCAGCCGCTGCTCGGCGAGGGCATTCACGGGCCGATCGGCAAGATCATCGACATCATCGCGATCATCGGCACCGTCTTCGGCGTCGCGGTCTCGGTGGGCCTGGGCACCCTGCAGATCAACGGCGGCCTCAACCAGCTGTTCGGGGTCCCGGAGAACGCGGTCTGGAACCTCGTCATCATCGGCGTGGTCAGCGGGCTGGCGCTGATCTCCGTGTCCCTCGGCCTGGAGAAGGGGATCAAGGTCCTCTCCAACCTCAACATCGTCATGGCCGTGCTGCTGCTGCTGTTCGTGCTGGTCGCCGGCGGCTCGACCCTGTTCATCCTGAAGGGGACCCTGGAGTCCTTCGGCAACTATCTCGTCGCCCTGCCTGAGCTGGCGCTGTGGAACGACACCCAGGCCGACTCCGGCTGGCAGAACACCTGGACCGTCTTCTACTGGGCCTGGACCATCACCTGGTCGCCCTTCGTGGGCATCTTCATCGCCCGCATCTCCAGGGGCCGCACCATCCGCCAGTTCGTCTCCGGCGTGCTCGCGGTGCCGGCCGGTTTCTCCGTGATCTGGTTCGGGATCTTCGGCTACGCGAGCTTCGACATCGAGCTGCGCGGCGAGGGCGGGCTCGTGGACCGCGTCGTGGGCGACGGGGACATCCCCGGCGCGCTGTTCGCGTTCCTGGACAACTACCCGGCCGCGTTCTTCGTCTCGGTGATCGCGATCATCGTGGTGGTGATCTTCTTCGTCACCTCCGTGGACTCCGCGGCCCTGGTCACCGACTCGATGGCCAACGGCCACGAGGACTACAACCCGCTCGGCCAGCGCATCTTCTGGGGCGTCGCGATCGGGCTGATCACCGCGACGCTGCTGGTGTTCTCCGGCGAGGACGGGCTGACCGCACTGCAGTCCACGATCATCCTGGTCGGCCTGCCGTTCTTCGTCATGGGCTGGTTCCAGATGTACGCCCTGCTGCGCGCGCTGCGGGAGGACGCGGGCGAGCTGCCGCAGATCCGCACCCGCGAATGGGCGCAGGTGCTGCCGCCGGAGGAGTACGAGCGGCGCGAGGAGGACGACGAGTTCGACACCGACGACTACGTCGTCGAGCCGACGTACACCTCCGAGGTGCCGGTCATGAGCGACATCTACGAGGACGTCGAGGAGGTCGAGCTCGACACGGCGCCCGATGCCGGGACGCTGCCGGCCCGCACCGGCAGCGCACGGGCGACGCTGCCGAAGGACCTGCGGGACGAGTCGCGCTGAGACGCTCGACCCGCCCGTGGATCAGGCCGGGTCGACCTGGTGGCGATCGGCGCTGCGGCGGTAGTACATCGCCAGCACCGCGCCGGAGAGGTTGTGCCAGATCGAGAAGATCGCGGCCGGCAGCGCGGCGGCCGGGCTGAACGATGCGGCGGCGAGCGTCGCGGCGAGGCCCGAGTTCTGCATCCCGACCTCGACGGAGGTGGTGCGCGCGGCGCGCTCGCCCTGGCGCAGCAGGCGGGCGGCCCAGTAGCCCAGCAGGTAGCCGAGCCCGTTGTGCAGCACCACGGCCAGCAGCACGATCGCGCCGGCGGAGACGATCGCCTCGGTCGAGCCGGAGACCACGGAGACCACGACCAGCGAGATGCCGGCGACGGAGACCCACGGCAGGGCCGGCAGGACCCGGTCCACGAGCTTCCCGGCGATCAGACGGATCACGAGGCCGCCGACCACGGGGATCAGCACCATCTGCACGATCGACAGCGCCATCGAGCCCGCGTCCACGGGGAGGTACGAGCCGGCGAGCCACAGGGTCAGCAGCGGGGTGAACAGCGGGGCGAGCAGCGTCGAGATCGAGGTCATGGTCACCGACAGGGCGGTGTCCGCCTTGGCGAGATAGCAGATCACGTTCGAGCTGGTGCCGCCGGGGGCGCAGCCGACGAGGATCACGCCGACGGCCAGCTCGGGCGGCAGCTGCAGCAGCAGCGAGACCCCGAGCCCGATCAGCGGCATGATCACGTACTGGGCGACCACGCCGATGAGCACCGGCAGCGGGCGGCGCACGACCAGCCTGAAGTCCGGGAGGGTGAGTGTCAGCCCCATCGCGAACATGATGATGCCCAGGTAGATGCTCGTGAACGGCGCGAGGGCCTGGCCGACGGGCGGGGCGAAGAAGCCGATCGCCGCGGCGACGAGGATCAGGGCGGGGAAGATCGTCACCGCGATGCGCGCGGAGCGGTCCTCCGACGCGCGCGCGGTGCTCGCGGGCGCGGGGGACGGGGTCTGGGTGCTCATGGGAGCACTGTACTGCCCTGTGAGACGGGCGTCCGAGATGTGGACGCCTGGTGGTCGTCCCGGCCGTCAGCCCCGCTGTCGGGCCGGGACCTGCCAGGCGTGCACCGGCTCGCCCGAGTCGACGGCGGCGCGATAGCGGCGGGTCATCTCCGCGAGCGCCTGCTCGCGGGTGCCGCCGCGCAGCTCGAGCGAGGTGACGGTGTCGATCTGCCAGCGGGCGCCGTTGCGGCCCGTGCGGGCGCGCTCGGTGAGGATCTCCTGGTAGCGGGCGATCACCTGCGCGTCGGCGCCGAGCTCGCGCAGCCCCTGCATCGCCTGCGGGATCAGGTGCTCCTGGAGCAGGTCCGCGACCCGCACCCGGCCCACCTTCGGCCAGCGCACCCGTGCCTCCAGGCCCCAGCGCGCGCACTGCTGGAAGGACTCGTCGGCCTGCTCGAAGCTCATCCGCGACCACAGCGGCCGGCGCTCGTGCACCAGCGAGCGAACGATGCCGTAGAAGAACGCGGCGTTCGCGGCCATGTCCGCGGCGGTCGGGCCGGCCGGCAGCAGACGGTTCTCCAGTCGCAGGTGGGGCACGTCCGTGCCGGGATCGTAGATCGGCCGGTTCCAGCGCCACACCGTGCCGTTGTGGAGCATCAGCTCGTGCAGGCGGGGGGAGTGGCCCTCGGTCAGCAGCGGCTCCTCCGCCATCTCCCGCGACTCGGGGATCAGCGCCGGGAACAGCCGCACGTTCTCCTCGAAGAGGTCGAACATCGAGGTGATCCAGCGCTCCCCGAACCACACCCGCGGCCGCACCCCCTGCGCCGCGTACTCGGGCGGGCGTGTGTCCAGGGCCTGCACGAAGGTGGGGATGCGGGTCTCGTGCCACAGCCGCCTGCCCAGCAGGAACGGGGAGTTCGCGGCGAGCGCGACCTGCGGTCCGGCGATCGCCTGCGCCGCGTTCCAGGCGGCCGCGAACTGCTCCGGCGGCACCTGCAGGTGCAGCTGCATCGAGGTGCACGCGCTCTCCGGCGCGATCGAGTCGAAGGTGGTGTCCACACCCCGGCCCTCGCCCTCGATCCGCAGGGTGATCTCCTCGCCGCGGGCCTCCATCACGCTGGACTCCAGCGCCTCGTAGCGGGCACCCGGGGCGCGCCACGCCTCGTCGGCGAAGAGATCCTCGGAGATCGTGGGCAGATGGCCGACGGGCACCACGCGCGCCCCGCGGGCCTGCGCCGCCGCGTCGGCCCGGTCGACGGCGGCGCCGAGCGCCGTCTCCAGCTCGCGCAGCCCGGTCCCCTCCGGATGGGTCACCGGGAGGTTCGCCTCGAGGTTGAACCGTCCGATCTCGTGGACGTACTGCTCGTCGTCGAGGTCCTCCAGCAGGGTGTCCGCGATCAGCGCCGGGGCCATCGAGTCGCGGTCGGCGAGGTTCATCTCCAGCTCGACGCCCACCGTCCCCTCGTCCACGAACTCGGCCGTGTCCAGGAAGGTCTCGAAGAGGTCGAGATTCCGGCGCAGCTCCCGCCGATAGCGGGTGCGCTGGGAACGGGTGTACTCGGTGCTGCCGATCTCGCGTCCCATGGGGTGACCTCCGGTCCTGACGGGTGTGCCCGCTCATCCAAGCACGCGCGGGCGCGGTGCGGCAGGGCCCATCCGCCCCGCGGGAGATGGCGCACATCCGGGGACGGGCTTACCGTGGTGGACAGCGGGTCCCTCGCTGTGGGACGAGGAGCAACGGGCCGCGGTGGTCCACTACCTCGACGAGGGCGTGGTCGAGGGCGTGCTGTTGTGGAACACCTGGGACTCGGTGCCCGCCGCGCGGGAGCTGATCGCCCAGTCCCAGGCCGGTGACCTGTACATCGACGCGCTCGAGAGCAGGATCCGGCCCGGCGGCGCGTGACAGACTGGGCGGGTGAGCACGCCGATGAACACCTCCCTGCCCTGGCCCGACGGCGCCGAGGTGCTGCCGATCGCCCCGCTGCGCCCGGTCCTGGACCGCCTGGCCTCCCTCGTCACCGTCCACGAGCAGGACGTCGCCATGGTGCCCGGCCTCGCCGTCACCGAGGAGGAGGTCGCCGCCGATCCGCCGCCCGCCCTCGAGCAGCTCGTCGACGAGCTCGGCGGGATCACCCTGCGCGACCTGCCTGTGCTGACCCTGCTGGTCGAGAACCGCACCGACGTCGGCCCGTACACGCTGCTGGGCGAGGCGACCAGCTACTACCCCCTCTACGAGACCCCGGACACCGCCGTGGTGCTGACCCTCGACGAGAACGGGACCCCCGGTGCGGTCTACGGCATCGGCGAGGACCTCGCCCTGCAGCTCGCCGCCCCGGACCTGCCCACCTACCTGGGCCTCTTCACCGATGCGCTCGAGGCGACCCTTGCCGAGCTCTCCTCCCGCGGCCCCGCGGAGGACGACACGGAGACCGCGCGCACCGACGCCGCCGAGCAGCTCATGGACGCCCACCTCTTCGCCGCGATCCTCGGCATGGTCGAGGACGTGCCCGAGGCGGAGCTCGTCGCCCCCGCCGCGGGGGAGGCGGACGATGCGCTCGCGCTCGCCGACCTGCGCGGCGCCGCGCTCGGCACCCGCGTGGACCCGATGGAGGTCGAGACCGACGGGGACCCGCTCGAGATGCACCTGGGCTGGCGCGAGCACGGCCTCGTGCTCGCCGTCCACGGCGGCTGAGCCGGGCGCGCGATGACGCCCAGGTGACCGCAGGGCGAACATCTCGCCTCGCCGCGCACGATGGGGAGAACTCCCCATTCCCGCCCCCGACCCCCGTCCCTAGCGTGAGGGCGACCAGGGGAGCGGCGGGGGAGCGGGGAACGACATGGCGGGATTCCTGGGGGCCGACACCGAGGCGCTGCGCGCCCTCGGCCGCGCCGTCGGCGGCGGTGCGGGGCGGCTCGAACAGCTGACCGCGCAGCTCGACGGGATCGTCGGCGGCGCGCGCTGGCAGGGCCCGGACGCCGACGCCTTCCGCGCCGACTGGGCCGGTCACGTGCGCACCGGGCTGCACGCCCGCATCGGCGCGCTGCGCGGCGAGGCGGCGGAGCTCGCCGGGCAGGCCGAGGAGCAGGACGGGGCGTCGGGCGGCCCGGGTGGCCCGGGCGTCCCGGGCGGCGCAGGGGCGGCTCCGCCGCCGGGCCTGGCCGGGGGCCTCTCCGAGGGACCGCTGCCGGGGGCCGAGGGCGGGATCCGGCTGATGGCGGCGCATGCGCCGCTCGGCGCCGCCGACGCCTCCGCCGCCGTCGGGGAGAGCCCGCTCGCCTTCCCGGAGACGGGCATGGAGCTCGCCCCGCCCGAGACCGCGCACCGCATCGAGGTCGACGCGGACCACGCCCTCGCCCCCGACGGCGCGGACGAGCCCTTCGGCCTCGACGAGGACGGCACGCCGATCACGCTCGAGCCCGACACCCGCTACGACGTCGGCGAGCACGGCACCTACTACACCGACGACGAGGGACGGATCGAGTACGTCGAGGCCGAGGGCGGCGGCGAGACGATGAACCCGAACCTGCGCGAGACCCTGCCGGAGGCGACCTATCACGTCAACGAGCAGGCCTACTACCGCACCGACGAGCTGGGCCGCACCGAGCACCTGTACGTGCCCGACGTCGTCGTCGACCGCGAGATGGCCCGCTCCCAGGCGATCCAGTCCACGATCGCCGAGCGCTGGGACATGAGCGGGGACGGCACCTCCGAGCCGGTCGAGTTCAACGCCGGGCACGTCCTGGCCCGGCAGCTCGGCGGGATCCGCGAGGAGATCAACTACACCCGCCAGTGGGACGAGGTGAACCAGGCCCGCAGCGGCCAGGACACCATCTACACCTACGAGAGCCTGATGGCCGACGGGATCTCCGACGAGGACCGCTCCTACTCCTACGAGACCCGCATCCGGTGGGGCGAGGAGCAGCCGGCCGACGTCGGCCCCGAGCACGACAGCGCGCCCTGGGAGTACGTCCCCTCCGGCTACGACGTGCGCCTCCACGAGGACGGCGAGCAGATCGTCGAGGACCACCTGCCCAACTACCCTGAGGGCGCGACCTTCCCCCGCTGAGCGGGGACGTCGACGCGAGAAGGAGCACCATGAGCCAGCCGCCCACCCCGCAGGACCCGGCAGCGCAGCGCCCGTCGGCGCCCTCGCCGATGGAGCGCCAGGGCGCCCTGACCCGGGATCTCGCGACCGCGCTGCTGAGCTCGCTCGACCTCACCGAGCAGTGGCGGCACGTGGGCGCGGCCTTCCTCCCGCACGGCGAGGAGTGGGCCGGGCGCTTCGTCATCACCGACCGCGACGGGACCTCCCGCGGAGGGGACAGCGTCTTCGCCGTCGACTCGCAGATCACCCTGCTGCTGGACGCGCTCCAGCACTGCACCGCCGAGCAGCGCCAGGCCTTCGTGTCCCTGCGCCTGGACGCCACACGACCGCCCGAGGACCCCGACCGGATCGCGCTCGGCGTCGACCTCGTCTACGACCGGGACCCGGGCGACCTCGACGGGCTCGGCGGCATCGACGCGGACTACGCCCGCGCGCTCGTGGGGCGGGTGGGCGCGGACCGGGTCCCGGACTGGGTGCGGGAGCTCGCCGCCGGCGAGTGAGCCCGGGCGGCGACCCCGCTGGTCGCGGCCGGGATGGGGAGTCCTCCCCATGGCGGTGGGAGCCCCGGGCCGCATAGGTTCGGGGGCGTGCCCGGGGAGGCACGAGGCGGGGACTGCGACACGGGGACGGCGAGGGGAACGGGGAGGCATGAACGGATTCTGGGGGGCGGACGCCGAGGCCCTGCGGACGATGGGCGCGGTCTGCGCCCGGCGCGCGGAGCTGCTCGACGAGCTCGAGGGGCGGCTCTCCGCGGTGATCGACACCGTCGAGTGGGTGGGGGAGGACGCCGAGCGGTTCCGCGCCGACTGGTCCGGGAGCGTGCGCCCCGGTCTCCAGGACCGCGGCCTCGAGCTGCGCCAGCAGGCGCGACGCCTCGCCCAGCACGCCGAGGAGCAGGAGGCCGCCTCGAGCCCCGACAGCTTCGGCGGCCCCTGGTCGAGCCCCGGCGAGTTCCTCGCGGACATGGCGCGGATGGCGCAGGGGATGCTGCGGGACCTGCTCGGCGGCGGGAGCGGGCCCGCGGGCCGCTTCGCCGACTTGCTGCGCGAGGCGCTCGCCACCCCCGAGGGGCGGGCCGCGCTGCTCGGCGCCTTCCTCGGGAGCCTGCTCGGCGGGCTGCTCGCCGATCTCGTCCTGCGCGGACTCGCCCTCGGCATGCTCCTCGAGGAGCTGCTGGCCGGGCTCGGCGCCGGCGGCGGGCTCGGGAACCTGATCGGGGAGGAGGGGCGTCTGGGTGAGGGGTCCGGCGGCGGGGAGGCCGGCGGGGGTGCTGGTGCCGAGTCCGGCTCCGAGAGCGCCGGCGACTCCGGCGCGGGCTCCGAGAGCACTGGTGGTTCCGGCGGGGCCTCGAGCGGTGCGGGGGAGTCCGCGTCCGGTGGGGCCGAAGGTGAGTCCGGCGGCGGTGCCGGCGGCGGGTCGTCGTCGGGCGGCGGGTCCGGCGGTGGCGGCGCCGAGGGGGCCGGCGGTGCGGAGGCCTCGGGCGGCGGTGCCGGCGAGAGCGCCGGTGAGAGCGTCGCGGCCGGTGGTGCGTTGGGCCTGCAGGGCCTCGCGGACGGCCCGGCGCAGACCGCTGGAGCGCTGCCCGCGGGTCGGCTCGACGCCCCCGGCGCCGAGGAGCCCGGCACCCTGTTCGAGCGTCTCGTGGCGATGATCGGGGAGATTCTCGGCGGTGCCACCGGCGGCGACGCCCCGAGCCCGCGCGGCGCCTCGGCGATCGGCGACGGGATCGGCTGGGGCTGAGCCGTCGGCGCGGCAGGTCTACCCTGGTGAGACGGCTCCGCACCCCGGCGGGCCCCGTGAAGGAGCAGTGACATGACCGCGACCAGCCCCCGTACCCCCGCCCCGGTGCTCGTGCTCGTCCCCGGCGCGACCGGGGCACCGGCCGATGGCGGACCCGGCTACCGCCTCGCCGACCCCACGGTCCCGCAGCTCTCCGTCACCGACCTCGTCGCCACCCGCGGCGACGGCGTCTTCGAGACCATCGGCGCCTTCGACGGCAGCCCCGTCAACGTCGGCCCCCACCTCGCCCGCCTCGCCCGCAGCGCCGAGATGATCGACCTGCCCGCCCCCGACCAGGCGCTGCTCGCCGAGGCGGTCGACGCCGCGATCGCCGCCCACGAGAGCGTCGCCGAGCTCAGCGTGCGCGTCATGCTCACCCGCGGCATCGAGGGCGAGGGAACCCCCACCTGCTGGATCCACGCCCGCGTCTCCGACGACTGGGGCCCCTGCCGCGCCGGGATGCGCGTCGCGGTGCTGGACCGGGGCCTTCCCACCACCGCCCCCGCCACCAGCCCCTGGCTGCTGCCCGGCGCGAAGACCCTCAGCTACGCCGTGAACATGGCCGCGGTGCGCGAGGCGAAGCGCCGCGGCGCCGCCGACGTCCTCTTCGTCTCCAGCGACGGCTTCGCGCTCGAGGGCCCCACCTCCACCCTGCTCGTGCGCCGCGGCGACACCTTCCTCACCACCCCCGCGAGCGCCGGCGTGCTCGCCGGCACCGCCGTCGCGACCCTCTTCGCATGGCTGCGCGAGCAGCAGGGCCTCGTCACCGGCGAGGAGCTCATGACCATCGAGGACGTGAAGGGCTCCGACGGCGCCTGGCTGCTGTCCTCCACCCGCCTCGCCGCCCCGATCACCCACCTCGACGAGCACGAGCTGCCCGTCGACGCCGAGCTCACCGCCCGCTTCGAGCGGGTGCTCAAGGGCGGGATCTGATCAGGCGCGGGATCTGAGCGCGAGCACCTCGCGGGCGAGGTCGACATCCACCACCAGGGTGCCGATCGCGCCGCTGCGCAGCACCCCCACCACCCCGGGCGCCTTCTCCTCCCCGGCCGCGACGCCCAGGACCTCCGGGATCCGCAGCAGCTCCGAGAAGGTCACCGCGAGCACCCGCTGATCCGTCGGCGCCCCGAGCGGGATCCCCTCGGCGTCCACGAACCGGCCGCACACATCGCCCACCGGGCGCTGCGCCTCGAAGGCCGCGCGCTCCTCCTCGCCGAGCGCCATCAGGTCCAGCACGTGCGGGGAGGAGTGCACGCCGAGCGAGCCGATGCCCACCACCGCGAGCTCGACCTGCGCGGCCGCCTCCAGCACGGTGCGGATCGAGGACTCCGCCCGCAGCGTCGCGACCGCCGTCGCGGACTCCAGCACCGCCGGGGCGTAGAGCGTCCGCGGCGTCGCCCCGAGCCGGGAGGCGAGCACCCGCAGCACGGACTCGCCGGAGTCGAACTGGTCCAGGGCGCTGTGCCCGCCCACCAGCGGCAGCACCGTCGGCGTCGGTCGGGGGCGGAGGGAGTCCAGGGCGGCGACGACGCTCTGTACGGTCTGCCCCCAGGAGACGCCGAGGCTGCGCACCCGGCCCGCGCGCTCCGCGATCAGCGCCGCGCCCTGCCGCGCGACCGACTCCATCGCCGAGGCCCGTGGCGCGGAGACCACATGCACCTCCCGCAGCGAGAACGTCGCCCGCAGCGCCGCCTCGAGCGCCTCGTCGCGGCGCGGCGGGCCGTCGGGGTCGTGGATCGTGATCTCGACGATCCCGCGCTCCCGGGCCTGGGAGAGGATCCGCGAGACGTTCGAGCGGGAGAGTCCCAGCTCCTTCGCCACCTCCGTCTGCGAGCGGCCCTGCTCGTGATAGAGGCGCGCCGCGCGCACCACGAGGGCGGTGTCTCGAGGGGCGGGCATGGGCTCTCCTGGCGGGCGGCGGCGCGGGACGCGCCGGACGGAACGAGCCCAGCGTACGCAGGCGAGCGCCGACGGGTGCCAGAATCAGGGGGTCGCCGTCCGGGAGGAACCATGAGCACAGATCCGCGCACGCCCCGCGCACCGCTCGCGCTGAGCCTCGTCCTCGCCCGCCTCGAGGCGGCCGACGCGGCCGACGCGCTGCGCACCCTCGCCGGGCACCTGCTGGACGACGGCGCCGTCACCGAGGCCTTCCCCGAAGCGCTGCAGGCGCGCGAGCAGCGCTACCCGACGGGCCTGCCCACCCCGATCCCCACCGCGATCCCGCACGCCGACCCCGAGCACGTGCTCGTCCCGGGCCTGGCGCTCGCGACCCTCGCCCGCCCCGTCGCCTTCGGGGAGATGGGGGCCGGCGGCGGCCAGGTCCCGGTGCAGCTACTGGCCATGCCGCTGCTGACCGACGCGCGCGAGCACCTCGCCGCCCTGCAGCGCCTGATGGCCCTGCTGCAGGACGAGCAGGCGGTCGCCGCGCTGCTCGAGGCCGAGGACGCCGAGACGCTGAGGGCACGGGCCGAGGCGCTGCTGGGACGGGCCGAGGACGAGGAGGAGATCGCATGAGGAGCCCCAGGCTGGGAGTGAAGGCCCTGATCGTCCGCGAGGGGCAGGTGCTGATGAACCGCTACCTGGAACCGGACGGTCGGGAGGTGTTCGCCCTGCCCGGCGGCGGGCAGGAGCACGGCGAGGACCAGGCCGCGGCGATGGTCCGCGAGTGCCGCGAGGAGATCGGCGCCGAGGTCGAGGTGCACCAGCCCGCCTGCCTGTTCGAGATCATGATGGACCGACGCATGGTCGACGGCTCCCCGATCCCGCCGTTCCACCAGGTCAACGTCGCCTACTGGTGCGGACTGGCCGAGGGGCAGGAGCCCGGGGAGGGCACCGAGCCGGACCCCGGCCAGGCCGGCACCGCCTGGCTGGCGCTGGACCGGCTCGGCGAGCACGTCGTCCACCCGCCCGAGCTCGCCCGCTGGCTCGAGCAGGACCCCGGCTCCCGACCGTTCAGCCTCGGAGTGTGCCGCAGCTGAGCTGGCGATAGCCTGGTGGGAGTGTCCAGCGGCGGTCGAGTCCGCCGCGACCCGAGAGCAAGGAGCAGCATGACCACCTCGCCCCGCATCGACTTCCACGACGGCCGCTCCATCCCGCAGCTCGGCTACGGCGTGTGGCAGGTCGAGAACGAGGTCGCCGCCGACGTCGTCGTCAAGGCCCTCGAGGCCGGCTACCGCCACGTCGACACCGCCCGCGGCTACAACAACGAGGCCGGCGTGGGCCAGGCCCTGAAGGCCGCCGGCCTCCCGCGCGACGAGGTCTTCGCGACCTCTAAGGTCCCCAACCAGGACCAGGGCCGCGACGCGACCCTGCGCTCCTTCGACGCGACCATGGAGGACCTGGGCCTCGACGAGCTCGACCTCTACCTCATCCACTGGCCCGCCCCCTCCAAGGGCCTGGCCCTGGAGACCTGGAAGGCGCTCGTGGAGCTCAGGGAGCAGGGCCGGATCCGCTCCATCGGCGTCTCGAACTTCCGCCGCGAGGACATCGAGACGATCGAGGCCGAGACCGGCGTGCTGCCCGTCCTGAACCAGATCGAGGTCCACCCGTACCTCGGCAACGCCGAGCTGCGCGCCTTCCACGCCGAGAAGGGCATCGTCACCGAGGCCTGGTCGCCGCTGGGCCAGGGCGGCGGCGAGCTCGAGGACCCCGTGGTCACCGCCGTCGCCGAAGCGCACGGCGTGAGCGCCGCCCAGGTGCTGCTCGCCTGGAACCTCGCGCTCGGCAACGTGGTGATCTCGAAGTCCGTCACCCCCGAGCGGATCGCCGCGAACCTCGCCTCCCTCGAGGTCACGCTCACCGACGACGAGCTCGCGAAGATCGCCGCGCTCGACAAGGGCGCCGCCGGCCGCCAGGGCCCGGACCCCGACACCTTCGCCGGTCACCAGGGCGCCTGAGCTCGACCCGTACGGCCGCGGCCCCGCCGCACACCACGACGCGCCGCGTCTCCCTGAAGGGAGGCGCGGCGCGTCGTCGTGCCGGGCGAGCTCCGACGAGGTCGGCTCCGCCGCCGGGGTGACGCCGTCCGTCGGCCGGCCGTCGCTCTCGCCGCCCGGTCGCGGAGGGTTTTGCTGCCGTGGGGACTCATGCGCGCCCGGGCATGAGTCGTGGCGTCACAGAAGTTGCGGGCGGCGCAGCCTTAGGGTCGGGCTTCGACACACCGGTGCCGGTGCCGGACAGGAGAGGGATGTGAGCACACCGCAGAGTCCCGATCCCGAGCAGCGATTCACCGCCCTGTTCGACGGCACGTACGGCGACGTCCTCCGCTTCGTCCGCCGTCGACACGGGGGCGAGGGCGCGGAGGACGTCGTCGCCGAGGCCTTCTTGGTCGCCTGGCGCAGGCTCGAGGACCTGCCCGAGGATCCCGGCGACGCCCGGGCCTGGCTGTTCGGAATCGCCCGGGGGACGCTCGCCAACTCGCGGCGCAGCGATCGTCGCCGGGACGCGCTCGGGGTGCGGCTCGCGGGCCATGACGCCCGAGCCGGGCAGGTGAGCGACGACGCGGCGACGCTGCGGCTCGATGTCGGCCGCTCCTGGACGCACCTCACCCAGACGGAGCAGGAGGTCATCGCCCTCACCGTGCTCGACGGTCTCACCTCGACGCAGGCCGCCCGAGTTCTCGGCATCACTCCGGTCGCCTACCGGCTGCGGCTCTCCCGCGCCCGGCGACGGCTGCGTCGCCTGGTGGAGGGCGGCCCTCTGCCGAGCCCCCGTACCGCCGCCGACCGCACCGCACGCCCTGCCGACACCGCCTGGGAGGCGACCTCATGAAGACCACGACGCTCGAGAACACCTTGCGGACGCTCGATCCGGCTCCGCCGACAGGCGACGGACGCCCCGCACGGGCCGATGCGGATCTCCACCGGATCCTCGCCACCCCGCGCGACGGCGGCGACCGCTCCGATCACCGGTCTGTCGGCGACCGTCCTGCCGTCGGCGCCCGCCCGCTCGTCGGCCGTCCTCGACGCGCGCGATGGCGCGCCGGGCTCGTCGCCGTCGCCGCGGCGACGCTGATGGTGACGACGGGCGTGGTCGGAGTCGACATCCTGCGGCCCACGACGGCTTCCGCGACCTGGACACCGGTGGGGGAGGCAGTTCCCGCCGATGCTCCCGGGGTGCAGCAGTGCGAGCAGTGGTGGCAGGTCGAGTCCTCCGAGCTGCGACCGGTCCTGCAGGAGCGTCGCGGGGCGACCACCCTGGTCCTCGCCGCCGACGACCAGGGCCGCGAGCTGCTGTGCACCGCGACCCTCAGGGACGGGCAGGAGCCGATCGGCGGGATGACCTCGCTGGAGGAGCCTCCGATCGCCCGGCTCGCGCCGCACGAGGTCTCGACGACCTTCGTCGCCACGACGTTCGAGGAGGCCATGCCGCAGAACGGGTGGCAGGCCGAGGGATCCACGGCTGTCGCCGGCGACGTCGGGGAGGACGTGACACGGGTGGTGCTCGAGACCGGCGCAGGGCCGGTCGAGGCGAGTCTCGCCGAAGGTCGCTTCGCCGCCTGGTGGCCGATCGAGGACGACTCCGACCCCCACCCCGAGGTGCGTGCGCAGATCACCACCGCCGACGGGGAGACCCGGACCGTGACGCTGCGCGAGCGGGGCTGACCCGCCGACGTCATAGGGTCGGGGCATGTCGCTGCCCACCGCCGCCGCCCCGACCGAGGTGCGCCTCGCGCACTGCCTGCTCGACGCCGACGGCGCCGTGCTCTCGGCCTCGCGTGCCGACGAGCCGTTCTACGCCGCGAGCACGATCAAGCTGCACCTGCTGCTGGCCGTGCTGCGCGCCGCCGAGCAGGGCCGGCTCGACCTCGACGCGGAGCTGCCCGCGACGCGCACCTTCACCGGCGCCGACGGGGAGGAGTTCACCCTGTCCGGCGACCACCTCGATCCCACCCACCCCGAGCCCGGCACCGCGATCGCGCTCCGTGACCTCGCGACGAGGATGATCGACCGCTCCAGCAACGAGGCGACCGACCAGCTGCTCGAGCTCGTCGGCCTCGATGCCATCGCGGTGGTCGTCGGTGAGCTGGGGCTCGGGGCGACCCGGGTCGAGAGGCTGATCGGGGACGCCGCGGCGCTCGAGCGGGGCCTGACCAACGAGACCTCCGCCGCGGACCTCGCCCGCACCATGCACCACCTCGTCGCAGGCCCCGGCCTCTCAGGCGACTCCCACGAGCTCGCCCTCGCGGCGCTGTGCGCGCAGACGATCCCGATCATCGCCACGGTGCTGCGCGACGGCGTCCGATGGGGGTCGAAGTCCGGGTGGGTCGACGGGTACCGGCATGACGTCGCCTACGTCGAGGATCCCGCCGGGGCCGGGCGCCGGATCCTCGCGGTGATGACCGCGGGACTCGCGGAGGACGAGGCCGATGCGAGGATCACCGCACTCGCCACGGAGCTCCTGCCCGGGCTCACCGCCTGAGCGAGGAGCCTCAGCGCGCGCGACGGGCCGCGGCCGCGGCGATGTCCGCGAGATCCTGCGTCATCGTCGGCTTCGAGGCAGCGAGCCGGAAGCGGGCCGAGGCGCCGTCGACCAGGGCTCGCGGCCCGCGCCGCACCGGCAGCTCGGCGACGCTCTCGAGGCGCAGCTCGGTGTCCCCGCCCACGAGCTCCCGCAGCGTGAACACGGTGCGATAGCCGATCTCGCCCACCGCGGAGCGGATCACCGTGCGCTGGAGCGGCTCGGCCTCGACGACCTCGAGCTCCATCGTCCCGGTCATCCCCAGCATCGAGCGCGTCTCCCGCCAGCGGGTGCCCTCGGCGTAGGGGCCGCCCGTGAGGATCTCGACCTCCTCCACCCCGGTGAGCACCTGCGGGGTCC
Source organism: Brachybacterium sp. SW0106-09 (assembly GCF_001293905.1). Classification (NCBI taxonomy): domain Bacteria; kingdom Bacillati; phylum Actinomycetota; class Actinomycetes; order Micrococcales; family Dermabacteraceae; genus Brachybacterium; species Brachybacterium sp. SW0106-09. The sequence continues at coordinate 49,969 of NZ_BCAK01000016.1, read as the reverse complement.
CGGCGATGTCGGTGAGCACCTCCCAGACGGCCGCGGGCGGGGCGTCGACGGGGTGGACGAGCAGGAAACGAGGGGCGGTCATGGCCCCGAGGGTAGGCCGCGCGCCGCCCGACGGGACGGAGCGCCCGACGGGCGGCGCGGCCGCACGCGGCTCAGGCGTCGATCACGCGACGCGCCCCGGCGTACTCCCCGGTCGGGTCGTACTCGGTCAGCGACATGATCTCCACGCTGCGCGCCGCGTTCGGGGCCTGCATGATCAGGTCGTCCCCGAGGTACAGGGCGACGTGGCGGATCGAGTCGCCGTCCGGCTCCGTCGCGAAGAACACCAGGTCGCCGCGGCGCAGGTCCTCCCGCGCCACCTCCGCGAGACCGGAGTGGTTCATCTGGTCCCCGGCGTCGCGGGCGATCGAGATGCCGTGGTGGTGGAAGAGCGTGTACGTGTACCCGGAGCAGTCGAAGCCCCAGGCGCTCACGCCCGCCCACAGATAGCGCAGGCCCAGGAAGCGCTCGCCGGTGGCGATCACGTCCTCGACCGTCGGCTCCGGCGGCTGCTCGCCCTGCGCCCGCACCACCACGTCGGCGGAGGGCAGATAGGCCGGACCGGCACCGGGCACGGCGACCTTCACGGCCTTCGCGGTGCGGCCCAGCACAGGCAGGATCGTGTCGAAGGAGACGTCGATCCCGGGGTGGTTCCCGGACGGCGTCCCGGTGAGGGTGCTGGTCAGCGCGGTGACGGTCGCGGTCTGGGAAGTCTCGGTGCGGCGGGCGAAGCCCTCGTCGACCACGAGATGGGAGACCGGGACCCAGCCCGGGTAGCCGCGCGGATCGCGCGGGGTGGACTGCGCGGTGACGACCACGTGGGCCCAGTCGCCGTCGATCTCGTCGACGATCACCTCGCTGCCGAGCACGGCCTGGCTCTCCAGCTCGCCCGTCAGCCAGCGCCGGGTCTCGGTGTCCTCCATGTTCGCGTTCCAGGCGTCGAGGTCGACGGGGGCCGACACCGCCGGATCGTCGATCCCGGGCCGGTTCGTGCGCGGATCGACCCACAGCGTCGTCGCGGAGACGGCGACATGGGCGCGATCGCCCGGGGCGGGCGCCCTGCCGGCGGCGGGCCGCGGCGAAGGAGCGGCGGAGGCGGGGCCGAGCGCGGCGAGGGAGGCGACGGCGAGGCCGGCGGTGCCGGTCGCGGCCAGGCGCAGCCCGTCGCGTCGGGTGAGGTCGGGGGTTCGGCGGATGGTCATGGCATCTCCTTCAAGGGGACGGCGCCGGGGCGCCGACGGGGGAGGGTCGTGAGGGATCGGGGGCGGTCGGACAGCTGGCTGCTCACCGATCACCTCCCTCGGCATCCTCGTCGGGGCGGAGCAGCTCGAGCCCGAGGCCGGGCCCGCCGGAAAGGCGCAGCACGCCGCGCTCCTGGACGATCCCGCCGCGGGGCAGCGCGGAGGCGAACCAGGCCGGCGGGTCCAGGTCGATCATCGTGATCGCCGGGTGCGCGAGCGCGAGGTGCGCGGCGGCCGTGATCGAGATGCGCGGCTCCATCATGGCCCCCAGCATGCAGTCGATCCCGGCCCGACGTGCCGCCTCGGCGACCTCGACCGCGCCGCGCAGCCCGCCGGTCTTGGCGAGCTTGATGTTCAGCAGGTCGCAGGCCCGCGCCTCGATGAGCCGGTGCGCATCGACCGCCGACCACACGGCCTCGTCGGCCATGATCGGCAGGGACACGGCGGCGGTGACGCGGGCGAGCCCCTCCACGTCGGCGGCCGCGACGGGCTGCTCGACGAGCTCGACGGGCAGGCCGTCCTTCTCGAAGCCGGTGATGATCTCGACCGCCTGGTCGGGCAGCCAGCCCTGGTTCGCATCCAGCCGCAGTCGCGCCGACGGGGCCGCCTCGACGACCGCGGCGAGCCGCTCGCGGTCCTCGGCGATGTCGTGGCCGAGCTTGATCTTCAGGATCTCGTGCCCGGCCGCGACGGCCTCCCGCGCCCGCTCCGCCATGGTCGCCGGCTCCTCGAGGGAGACGGTCATGTCGTTGCGCATCGTCGCCACCGCGCTGCCGCCCAGCAGCTCCACGAGCGGCCGCCCCGCCGCGCGGGCCCAGGCATCGTGGAGGGCCACCTCGAGCGCCGCCTTCGCGCTCGTCGCCCCGGGCATGGCCGCCGCGATCCGGGCGGAGAGCTCGCCGATCGTGCCCCGCGCGCCGCGCAGCGCGGCGCCGAGCGGCCCGTCGAGCGCGGCGAGGATGCTGGCGGCGTCCTCGCCGGTGACCGCGACGGTCTCCGCGGCCGAGCCCTGCCCGACCGCGCCGCCGGCGAGCTCCACCTCGGCGACCACGTACTCGACCGCCTCGGTGCGGCGGGCCGCGGTGACGAAGGGATGGCGCAGCGGCGCCCGATGGAGGTGGCGGCGCACCGCCGCCACCTCCAGCACCGCCTGCTCGGCGTCCTTCTCCATGGGACCGCCGCTCACAGCGCCGACATGATCTGCGCGGCGGCGAGGCCGAGGAAGGTGCCCAGGAACGAGCCCATGAGCGCCATCAGCACGCCGACCGGCACGAGCTGGCGGTTGAAGGCGCTGGCCACGACCGGCGCAGAGGCGATCCCGCCGATGTTCGCGGTCGAGGAGACCGCGATCGAGAACAGGTCGGTGCGGGTGAGCTTGGCGTAGACGACCATGATCGCCAGATGCAGCAGGACGACGAGCAGGCCGATCAGCAGGTACAGCGGCGCCTGCGTGAGCGCGGAGAAGTCGGAGCCCGCGGCGATCTGGCCGATCACGATGAACAGCATCAGCGTCGCGATCTCGGTGGAGCCGCCGATCCGTCCCAGCGGCGTCTGGGCGATCACGAGGCCGAGCACGGAGACGATGACGATGGTCCAGGTGGTCCCGTTGACGACGTCGCCCAACTCCGGGAGGAGGCCGCCGACCCAGATCGCGAGGGTCGAGACGAACAGCGAGCCGAAGACGACGGTCGCGAGGGACTGGACGGTGATCGGCGCCTCCTCCGTCTCGAAGTCGTCGCCGTGGTCGATCAGATGCGTCGAGCGGGCCTTCGTGAAGCGGTCGAAGCGGCCGGAGATCGCGACGGAGGAGAAGGCGACGGTGAGCCAGATCGAGTAGATGAGCGTGTCGGTGATCAGGGCGTAGCCGAAGATGTTCTCCGGCGCCTGGAGGATGTCCTGCACCGCGACCATGTTCGCGCTGCCGCCGGTCCAGGAGGCCAGCAGTGCGCCGAGCACCTTCCACGCCTCCGGGTGCAGGGCGCTCTGGAAGGCGAGGAACACGCCCACCATCGCCACGAACAGGGAGGCGGCGGAGACGGCGTAGGTCAGCAGCAGCCGCGGGCCGAGCTTGATGATGCGGCGCAGGTCGCAGCCGAACAGGAACAGTAGGATCATCGCCGGCAGGACGACGTCCTTCACGGCGGCGATGGGGGCGCGGGTCGCATCGTCCTGCCCGAACACCCCCGCGGAGTTCAGGGCGGCGCACAGCAGGTACATCAGCACCATGCCGGGCACGTACTTGAACAGCTTCCAGCCGGTGGTGCGCTCGAGCACGATCAGCGCGCACGAGAGCGCCAGCAGGACGCCGAGCATCAGCAGTCCGTCGGTGATCACGGGGTCTCCTCGGTGAGTGGGAAAGGGGCTGCGGCCGTGCCCCCGGCGGAAGCGGGGACAAAAAAATCGGAAGCACCGGGAACCGGCGCCTCGGGCGAGGCGCGGTGCGGTGCTTCCGACGGGATCCGGTTCGGTGAGGTTCCGGGCGGACGGCTGCGGGTATGCGGTTATGACTCCTGGTCGGGGAGGGCCGACAGGTCACGGTACTTCGCGGCGGCGCTGCGCACGGCGGCGGCGAGAGCCTTCTGCGAGGACCCGTGGTACCTGTCGGTGATCGACTCCACCAGGGCGTCCTCCTCGAGCAGGGATCGACCGACCACCAGCTCGCGGACGAACTCGACCGTGAGCGTCAGCGTGGCGGTGCAGTCGGCTGCCTGGATGACGTGGGTCTCAGTATCGACGACGAGGCCGACGAAGAACAATCCCCACTGCGTCGTGATCGGATTGTTGCTCGGGGACTTCGCCTCACCCGTGAGGTAGATCGTGCGGGTCATCCGGTGATCCTATGCGGGTCCTGGAGATGAGGCGCGGCCGACGACGGGAGCGGCCCCGGACCGGGCGGTGCCCGGCCCGGGGCCGCGTCGTAGGAGGGAGGAGGTCAGCGGAGGTTCGCCGGACCGGCCTGCTCCGCGGCCTTCTCGGCCTCGGCGCGACGCTCGTCGCGCTGGGTGTCGAGGCCCTGGGCGTGGTCCGCGGGGGCGGACTGCGCCTTCAGCGCACGCTGCTGGGCGGCGGGCTGGAGGTCGACGAACTGGCCGCCGAGCTCGCCGCGGACGCGGTTCTCGGCACCGGTGGGCGCGGGGTCGTTGCCCTCGCCGGTCAGGTCGCCGCGGATGATGGTGTCGGTGACGTCGACGCCGTCGGTGTTGTCCGAGGCGGTGACGTCGCCGCCGAAGTAGGTGGCGCCCTCGCAGGTGATCTTCTGGCCGCCGGAGCCGAGCTGCACGCCGGCGTTGCCGGTCAGCGACGCGTCCCCGTCGAGCTCGCCGGCGCAGAAAGTGGTCCCCTCGGTCGCGCCGGCGACGGTCAGGTCGCCGGCGAGGCTCGAGTCGAGGATGTCGGTGAACTCGGTGTTCTCGCTGGTCACGTTGCCGCCGATGGTGTTGCCGCTGAGGTGCACGAGGCCCTGGGCGACGTTCACGCGGCCGGAGATCGAGGAGTCGTAGGAGTACAGGAAGGGCGAGGCGCCCTCGGCCGCGCGGCCGTTGTAGTTCCCCTCCACCGCGGACTCGTCGAGGTAGACGCCGTAGCCGCCGTTGGAGACGACGTTGCCGGCGATCTCGGAGGTGGAGGCGTCGAAGTAGCCGTCGCCCTGGACGACGACGCGGCCGCCGACGGAGGAGTCGGTGATGAGGAGGTCGGCGCCGGCCTGGACGCGCACCTCGCCCTCGACGGTGACGTCTGTGAGGACGCAGGACGTGTCCTTCGCGACGACGAGGTCGCCGGGGACGGTGACCGAGGAGGCCTCGCCGTCGCAGCGGGTGGTGAGTGCGGCGCTCGCGGAGCCGGCGGTGGCGGCGATGCCGGCGGCGGCGAGAGCCGCGGCGGAGAGCAGGGTCACGGAACGGGAGAGGGTGCGCACTGGGGCTCCTTGGTCGCCGCGCCGGGCAGGGCGGGGCTGTGGGGTTCGATAGGGGTGCGTCACGACCGTAGCGACTCAGGTCACAACGAACAATCGGATCCGCGACATTCGTCGGAATTCATCGAGTGTTCCCCTGCTCGTGCCCCGGGCGACGAGCTCTCGTCCCCCTCGCCCCGGCCGCAGGTCAGAGCGGGAGTCGCACGTAGGTCGTCTCGAGGTACTCGGCGAGCCCCTCGTGGGAGCCCTCCCGGCCCAGCCCCGACTCCTTCACCCCGCCGAAGGGGGCCGAGGGGTCGGAGGCCACGCCCAGGTTCACCGCAACCATCCCCGACTCGAGCCGTCCGGTGACGGCCGTGATCTCGCCGAGGTCCTCGCCCATCACGTAGGCCATCAGCCCGAACTCGGTGGCGCCTGACGCCGCGATCATCTCCTCGACGTCGTCCAGCACCGTGATCGGCGCGAGCGGACCGAAGATCTCCTCGCGCTGCACGCGCGCGTCCCGCGGCACGTCGCCGAGCACCGTCGCCTCGTGGAAGAAGCCCCCGCCCTCGCCGGTGCCGCCGCCGGTGAGGACCTTCGCGCCGCGCTCGACCGCGTCGGCCATCAGCTCCTGGACGGAGTCGACGGCGGCCCGGTCGATCAGCGGGCCGAGGGTCGTGGCGGGATCCGCGCCGGGGCCGAGCACGAGCTGCTCGGTGCGCTCGACCAGCCGGTCGGTGAACTCCTGCGCGACAGAGGAGTGGACGTAGAACCGGTTCGCGGCGGTGCAGGCCTCGCCGTTGTTGCGGAACTTCGCGAGCATCGCCGCCTCGACCGCGGTCTCCACGTCGGCCGAGGGGAGGACCAGGAAGGGAGCATTGCCGCCGAGCTCCATCGAGGTGCGCAGCACGTGTTCGGCGGACTGCGCGATGAGGGTGCGGCCCACCGCGGTGGAGCCGGTGAAGGAGACCTTCCGCAGCCGCGGATCGGCCATCAGCGTCGAGGACAGGCCCTTCGAGTCGCTCGTGACCACGCAGTTCACCACCCCGTCGGGCACGCCGGCCTCGGCGAGGATCGCCATCAGCGCCAGCGAGGTCAGGGGCGTCTTCTGCGCGGGCTTGAGCACCACGGTGCAGCCGGCCGCGAGGGCCGGGCCGATCTTCCGCGTCCCCATCGACAGCGGGAAGTTCCACGGTGTGATCAGGAGGGTGGGGCCGACGGGCCGGACCGTGGTGAGCACGGCGTGGTCGGCCGCGGGGGCGTGGCGGAACCGGCCGGGCTCGCGCACCGCCTCCTCGCTGAACCAGCGCAGGAACTCCGCGCCGTAGGAGACCTCGCCGTACGCCTCGGCGAGCGGCTTGCCCATCTCCAGGGTCATCAGCGCCGCGAGGTCGTCGGCCCGCTCGTGGCACAGCTCGTAGGCGCGGCGCAGGATCTCCGAGCGCTCGCGCGGCGTGGTCGCTGCCCAGTCCGCCTGCGCGGCGCAGGCGGCGTCCAGGGCCTTCGCGCCGACGGAGGCGGCGTCGGCGTCGACCACGCGGGTCAGCGCCGCGCCGGTGGCGGGGTCGATCACCTCGAGCGCGGCGGTGCCGCCGAGGAAGCGGCCGCCGACGAAGGAGCTGGTCGGGGTGCGCTCGAGCACCTCCGCGATCCGGGTGGGGGTGAGGGCGGGCTGCTGGGGCATCGGAACCTCCTGCGTCGACGGGTGCTCCCTCCAGTCTGCACCCGCCCCGCCGTGCCCGGTCGTTCTCAGCCGTGCCCAGCCGGGCTCAGCCGGCGGCGGCGAGGGCGTCGACCGCGCCGATCAGGCCCAGGTGGCTGAATGCCTGGGGGAAGTTCCCGATCATGCGGCGGTGCGTCCCGTCGTACTCCTCGGCGAACAGGTGCAGGTCGTTCCCGCAGGCGAGCAGGGTCTCCATCAGCTGCTCGGCCTCGTCCCGTCGGCCGGTGGCGGCGTACTGCTGGACCAGCCAGAACCCGCAGACGAGGAAGGGGTGCTCGTCGCCGGGCAGGCCGTCCTGGCCGCGGGTGCGGTAGCGCAGCAGGAGGCCGTCCTCGGTGCGCAGGTCCTGCTCGATCCGGTCGACGGTCGCGAGCATCTGCGGGGCGTCGGCCGGGAGGAAGCCGGTGTGCGGGATCTGCAGCAGGGAGGCGTCCATCTCGGTGCTGCCGTAGGTCTGGGTGAAGGCGCCGTCGGGGCCGACGCCCTTCTCGAGGACCTCCGCGCGGACCCGGTCGCGCAGCCGGGTCCACTCCGCGAGCTCTTCCTCGGAGGCGGGCAGGCCGTGCTCGGTGACGGCGCGCACCGCCCGGTCGAAGGTCGCCCACACCATCACCCGGCCGTGGGTGAAGAAAGCCGGCTCCCCGCGCATCTCCCAGATGCCCTGGTCGGGGTCGTCGACGTGCGCGGTCGTGAAGCGCACCAGCGCCTTCTGCAGCGGCCAGGACCAGCGCGACTCCGCGACCCCGGCCTCCCGCATCGCCGACAGCGCGATCATCACCTCCCCGACCACGTCCGCCTGGTACTGGGTGGAGGCGCCGTTGCCGATCCGCACCGGGAGGGAGCTCTCGTAGCCGGGCAGGTGCACGAGCTCCCGCTCGGGGAGGTTCCGGTCCCCGGTGATCGTGTACATGATCTGGAGCCGCTCGGGGTCCCCGGCGATCGCGCGCAGCAGCCACTCCCGCCAGGACACCGCCGCGTCGACGTGCCCGTGCGCGAGCAGCGCCTCCAGCGACAGCGCCGCGTCCCGCAGCCAGCAGAAGCGGTAGTCCCAGTTGCGCACCCCGCCGAGGTCCTCGGGCAGGCTGGTCGTGGGCGCGGCGACGATCCCGCCGCTGCGGCGATGGGTCAGGGCGCGCAGCACCAGCAGGGAGCGGGCGACGGGCTCGGCGTACTCGTCCTCGACGCGGATGCTCCCCAGCCAGGAGGACCACTCCACGCTGGTCGCCGCGAGCGCGCCCTCGACGTCGGGCGCCGCGGGCACCTCCTGCCAGGACGGGAACCAGGTCAGCACCCAGTCGGCGCCCTCCCCGGCGCTCAGGCGGTGACGGCCGTGGTGGGAGCGGTGCCCGGCGCGGAGGGCCGGGCCGTGCAGCGAGACGGCGTCCCCGCCCGCGACGGCCAGCAGCACCCCCTGGCCGGCGGCGTCCTCGCTGCGACGCACCCACGGCACCGCCTCGCCGTACTCGAAGCGGAGCACGAGCTCCTGGACCACCTCGACCTCTCCCTCGGTGCACGAGACCGAGCGGATCAGGTCGGAGAGGTCCGCGTCGGCGCCGTCGGGGTGGGCGACGGGGTCCGGCGAGGGGATCGCGCGCTCGGCGCCGACCGGGAGGAGCTCGACCACGGTCGCGGCACCGGTGGGGGAGCGCCACTGAGTCTCCAGCACCATCGTGCCCGGCAGGTAGCGGCGGGAGACCACCTCCCCGTCCGCGATCCGCAGCGACCAGTGCCCGTGCCGGTCCTCGCCCAGCAGCGAGGTGAACAGGGCGTCGGAGTCGAAGCGCGGCATGCACAGCCAGTCGACGTCCCCCTCCCGCGTCACGAGCGCGGCGGTGCGCTGGTCGGAGAGCAGGGCGTGGTCCTCGATCGGTGCGGCGGTCATGGGACCAGTGCATCACGGACGGCGGGCCGACGGGCCGGAGCGGACCGGGAGAGGACGGGGACGGAGGTGGACCGGCGGACTACGGTGAGCCGATGACGAACTCCGAGACCAGCCTGTCCGTGGACGTGCTCGTGATCGGCTGGGGGAAGGGCGGCAAGACCCTCGCCGCGGCCCTCGCCGGCACCGGCCAGAAGGTCGCGATGATCGAGCAGTTCGCATCGATGCACGGCGGGACCTGCATCAACATCGGCTGCGTCCCCACCAAGACCCTCGTGCACGACGCCCAGGAGCGCCGCGAGGACGACGACGCCGCCTCCTGCTGGACCCGGGCCGTCCAGCGCTGCGACACCCTCATCGGGAAGCTCCGCGACGTCAACCACCACATGCTCGCCGACCTCGACACGGTCACCCTCGTCGACGGCCGTGCCCGCTTCGTGGGCGAGCGGACCTTGGAGGTGAGCGGCGGCGAGGACCGCCTCACCGTCACCGCGCCGACGGTCGTGGTGAACACCGGCGCCGTGCCCTCGCGACCGGACCTGCCCGGGATCGACTCCCCTCGGGTGCACGACTCCACCTCGCTGCAGCACGCCGATCCCTTCCCGCGGCGGCTCGCGGTGGTGGGCGCCGGGCCGATCGGGCTCGAGTTCGCCTCGATGTTCGCGGGCTTCGGCGCCGAGGTGACGGTGCTGAACCGTCGCCCCCGCCTGCTGCCCGCCGAGGACGAGGAGGTCGCCGCCGAGGTGCAGTCCGTGCTCGAGGGCGACGGGATCACCGTGCTGCACGAGGCGGGCCTCCGCGGCGTCGAGGACGGGGCGGAGGAGGCGCTGCTGCGCCTCGAGGTCGCGGGGCGGTCGCGCGAGCTCGCGGTCGATGCCGTGCTGCTGGCCACCGGGCGTCGCCCCGCCACCGACGACCTCGGGCTCGAGGCGGCGGGCATCGACGTGGACGAGCGCGGCGCGATCGTGGTCGACGAGCACCTGCGCACCAGCGCCCACGGCGTCTTCGCGCTCGGCGACGTGCACGGCGGCGCCCAGCAGACCTACCTCTCCCTCGACGACCACCGCATCGTCCTCTCCCAGCTCACCGGCGACGGCTCCCGCTCCACCTCCGACCGGGTCGCGGTGCCGACGACGACCTTCCTCACCCCGCCGCTCGCGGCCGTGGGCCTCACCGAGTCGGAGGCGCGGGAGCAGGGACGGGACGTGCTGGTCGCGACGCAGAAGGTCGCCGCGATCAAGGCGATGCCCCGCCCGAAGACCCTCGGCGACCCCCGCGGGCTGGTGAAGATCGTGGTCGACGCGGGCACCGACGAGATCCTCGGCGCACGGCTGTTCCACGTCGACGCCCAGGAGGTCATCAACCTGATCGCCCTCGCGGTGCGCACCGGCACCACGGCGACGCAGCTGCGGGACGGGATCTGGACCCACCCCTCCTCGACCGAGGCGCTCAACGAGACGCTCGGGAAGCTCGCGCCGGTCGAGTGAGCCGCGGGCGCGGCGGGACGGGGGCGGACGGCGTCCTCCCCGCCCCGCCGTGCCACCCGTCGGCACTGCCGGGGTGAGGCAGCTCATCGCGCCGCGAAGCCCCTGATCGCAGGCGCTTTCCCGCCGCTTTTCCAGGGTTCTCCGAGGGTTCCTCGACGGGAGTCCGAGGCACGGTGCGGAGCGTGGGTCCATGAGCTCCACCCCGCCCTCCTCCCCGGTGCCTCCTCACTCCCCGCAGGGCCCCGACGCCCCGCCCGTCGAGGACGCGTGGGGCGCCTCGGCATCGGAGGTCAAGAGCCTCTCCGTGCCCGGCCTGCTCGCCGGCGGCGCCGCCGCGGCGACCACCTCCGTGATCGGCGGCCAGCTCGGCATCAGCGGCACCGTGCTCGGTGCCGCGATCACCTCCGTGATCTCCGCGGCCGTGGTCGCCTTCTACACCGACTCCGTCAACGGCACCGCCCGCAGGCTCAAGCAGGTCAAGGCCAGGGCGGGGGAGAAGGCGCAGTCCCGCGTCCGGGGCGGGGAGGTGCACTCCTCGCGCACTCGCCGCGGTGCGGGCGAGGACGGCGCCGTCGGGACGGCCGCCGCCGGGTCGTCCGAGGACCGAGCCGGTGCGGACGGCGCCTCCAGGGAGACGCCGGGTCGCGGCCGACGGATCGCGAGGATCGCCCTGATGAGCGTGGTCATCGCCCTGATCGGCATGGCCGCCGTGTTCGGCGTCCAGCGTCTGACCGGCACGGAGCTCTCCCCGGGCACCGGCGAGATCCAGCGCTCCGTCACCGGAACCGAGCACGTGACCCCGCGCGAGGACTCCGGCGGCACGACCGAGGACGGGACGTCCGAGGACGGCACCGGCGGGGACGGCACGGAGCAGCAGGACGGGTCCGGGCAACAGGACGGGACCGGTGAGCAGGACGGGATCGGTGAGCAGGACGGCACCACCGTCGACCCGCGGCAGCAGGACGGCACGACCGGGGAGGGCGCCACCGGCGACGGATCCGCCGAGGAGGGCACCACCGGCGACGGCAGCTCCTCCGGCGGCAGCTCCTCCGGAAGCGGCGGCCAGGACGGCGGCGCCTCCGGGAGCGGCTCGTCCGAGAGCGGCGCCTCCGGGAGCGGCTCCTCGGGCAGTGCGAGCTCCGGCAGCGGTGCCTCGGGCAGCGGATCGGGCTCGACTGGCTCCGAGAGCTGACCCGTCGGCGGTGCCTCCGGCAGGTCCGGCGGCGGCGCGGGGTCGAGCGGTCCCGGGGCCCGGCCCGTCGGCCCTCGGCCGGTGCCAGCCGACCCTCAGCCTGCGACAGTCGTCGCTCAGGCCTCCCCGTCGTCCTCCGTGCCGTCGGCCCCGGCGACGAACTCGCGCAGGTGGGCGGAGAGCTCGAGGCGGCTCGGCTCGTGGCAGTACATCATGTGCCCCGCCTCGTAGTACTCCACCCGGATCCGCTCCGAGTAGTCCTCGCGCGGGATCGCGAGCTGCGCGAGCACGTGCTCGCTGGCGTGGAACGGGGTCGCCGCGTCGTGATAGCCGTGGGAGACCAGCACCCGGGTGTGCGGTGACTTGCGCAGCACGCGGGCGAGATCGGAGGCGACCTCCACCGAGCGGTTCTCGAAGTCCTTGTAGCTCCACGGGTGCACGCGCCCGGACATGATCTCGTAGACCACGTCGGCGGAGAACTCGAGCTCCCCGCGCAGGTAGTGGTTGATCGTCGCGGTGTAGCTCGGGGCGAGCTGGTCGATCGACGGATCGGTCTCCATCCGCGCCGCGTTGGCGTTCCCGGCGGGCGCCGTGAAGCGGCCGTCGATCCGGCCGGTCACCAGGCCCTCGTCCCGCAGCAGCTCGGCGAGGAAGGCCTGGTGCTCGACGCGCAGGTCCGCGCGCTCCACCCAGTCCGGGTCCACGCCGATCAGCGCCCCGATCCGGGCCGCGGCCTCCTGCTTCTGCGCGGGGTCCAACCGCAGCCCCGCCGCGAGCAGCGCCGGGTACTCCTGCTCGGCGAAGGCCTCGGCCTCGTCGACCACGTCCTGCAGCAGCCGGTCCTCGTGCTTGCCGTGGGCGTGCGCGATCGCGGCATAGGTGGGCAGGTAGTGGAGGTAGGGACGGTCGTTGCCGGGGGAGAACACGATCGTGCCGAAGTCCAGCACCGGCGAGATCAGCACGATCCCGGCGACGGCGAGGTAGTAGCGGTCCAGCAGCCGGGCCGCGACGGCGGAGGCGCGGGTGGTGCCATAGGACTCGCCGGCGAGATGGACCTCGGAGGTCCAGCGGTCGTTGCGGGCCAGCCAGTCGATGACGAACGCGGCGATCAGGTCGCGGTCCGCGCCGAGGCCGTGATGGCGGTCGGGCTTCTGCCCGGGTGCGGGGCGGGAGAAGCCCGTGGTCATCGCGTCGACCACGACGAGATCGGCATCGCGCAGGATCGTCTCGTGGTTGTCCAGCAGGCGGTGCGGGGGAGCGGCGGGCGCTCCCGCGTCCCCCGAGTCCACGCGGCGCGGGCCCAGCAGGCCCAGGTGCAGCCAGACGGTCGAGGCGCCGGGGCCGCCGTTGAAGGCGAACACCACCGGGCGGGGCTCCTCGCCCGGGGAGGTCGCGACGTAGGAGACGGAGAACAGCTCCGCGTAGGGCTTGCCGCGGCCGTACTCCTCGCCGTCCGGCTCCTCGCGCAGCACCACGGTGCCGGCGGTGGCCGTGTAGTTCAGCGGCCCGTCCGGCAGCGCGAGGCTGTGCAGGGTCGTGACCAGGCGGTCCTCGGGGGCGGTCCGGTCGGCGTCGGAACCCGGGCTGCTGCCGGTCGCGGGGGAGGTGCTGGGGGCGGCGGACTGGTCGTTCACACGAGCTCCTTCGTCGGATGCGGCATCGCGCTCGATGCTACGCGGGCCCGCTGCGCGGGGGCCTCCTGCAGGAAGGGGACGTGAGCGGCACGCCGCGGAGCTCAGCCGCGCAGCGTGTCGCTCACGTCCCCTTCGTGCGGACGCGGCGGCGGGATCAGTCCAGGGCCGAGATGTCGTGGGGCTCCTCGGCGCCGTCCTCGTTGTCCCGCACGACCATGCGGATCGGGTCCAGGCGCGTCCAGATCAGGAACGCGGCCGCGACGACGACCATGGCGATCCCGGCCCAGAGGTTCGCGTTCAGGCCGTCGGTCTTCGCGGCCTCCTCGGGGCCGAAGGCGAACAGCCCCATCACCACGAGCACCAGGCCGAACAGGCCCAGCAGCGTGCCGATGAAGTTGCGGATGTCGAAGGCGCCGGCGGTCTGCACGGTCGCGTCCGCGGGGAGGTCCTGCCCGGCGGATCCGGTGGGTGTGTTCATGGTGTCTCTCCTCCGTGCGCTCAGGCGAAGATGAAGTTCAGGGCGATGACCAGGACGAGGGCGATGCCCGCCATCGGCACCGGGCGGCGCCAGAAGGGCATGTCCTTCTCCTCGGGGTCGACCAGATCGGCCCTCGGCGTCTCCGAGTAGACCAGTCCCTTGAGCTCGTGGGCGGGCTTCGGGGCGGTGATCTGGGTGACCGCGACCGAGACCACGATGTCGACCACGAAGGCGGTCGCCGCGCTCATGAACGCGAGGCCCTGGCCGGGCAGGGAGAAGACCCCGAGGAAGGTCGAGGAGCCCCACAGGATCACGGCCGAGAGCGTGCCCGCGACCAGGCCCGTCCAGCCGGCCGTCGGCGTCATCCGCTTCCAGAACATGCCCAGGATGAACGTCGCGAACAGCGGCGCGTTGAAGAAGCCGAACAGGGTCTGGAGGTAGTCCATCAGGTTGGAGAACTGCGCGGCGATCAGCGCGGTGAAGATCGCGATGACGCAGGCCGCGGCCGTCGCGAGCCGGCCCACCTTCGTGTAGTGGTCGTCGGGCGCGTCCTTCTTCACGTACTGCTGGTAGAGGTCGTAGGAGACCACCGTGTTGAAGGCGGAGATGTTCGCGGCCATGCCGGCCATGAACGCGGCGAGCAGGCCCGCGATGGCGACGCCGAGCAGGCCGTTGGGGAGCACGTCCCGCATCAGCAGCAGCAGGGCGTCGTTGTAGTTCACGCCCGTCGCAGCAGCGCCCGAGGCGTCGCCCGCGTGGTCGAGCTGCTTGAACTCGGTGAGCTCCCCGACCAGCACCGCGGCGATCATGCCGGGGATGATCACGATGAAGGGGATGAACATCTTCGGGAAGGCGCCGATGATCGGGGTCATCCGCGCGGCGGTGATGGACTTCGACGCCATCGCACGCTGCACCTCGACGAAGTTCGTGGTCCAGTAGCCGAAGGAGAGCACGAAGCCCAGGCCGAACACGATGCCGATCACGGACAGCACGGGGGAGTCGAAGCCGGAGAGGGCCTGGCCGGGCCAGGAGTGCAGCTGCTCGGAGCCGAGCATCCCGTCCCCGGCGATGCGCTCCTTCATCCCGGACCAGCCGCCCACGCGGTGCAGGCCGATCAGCGTCAGCGGCAGCAGCGCCGCGACGATCACGAAGAACTGCAGCACCTCGTTGTAGATCGCGGCGGAGAGGCCGCCGACGGTGATGTAGAAGAGCACGAACGCGGCGGCGAGCATGAGGCCCACCCACATCGGCCAGCCCAGCAGGCGGTTGACGATCGTGGCCAGCAGCGAGAGGTTCACGCCCGCGATCAGCAGCTGCGCCACCGCGAAGGAGATCGCGTTGACGAGGTGCGCCCCCGTGCCGAAGCGCATGCGCATGAACTCGGGGACGCTGCGCACCTTCGAGCCGTAGTAGAAGGGCATCATCACCACGCCGAGGAACAGCATGGCGGGGATCGCGCCCACCCAGAAGTAGTGCATCGTCGGCATGCCGTACTGGGCGCCGGTGGCGGACATGCCCATGATCTCGACCGCGCCGAGGTTGGCGGAGACGAAGGCGAGGCCGGTGACCCAGGCGGGCAGCGAGCGGCCGGAGAGGAAGAACTCGATGGAGGTGGAGACGCCGCGCTTGGCGTACCAGCCCACACCGAGGACGAAGACGAAGTAGAGCGCGATGATCGCGTAGTCGATCCATTGCGCGTCGAGTCTGAGGTCGACCATGAAGGGTCTCCTTGCGACGGGGAGGCGTGCCGCGACGTCGAGGAGGAGGAGGTGGCGCGCGGGCGGGGAACGGCGCCGCCGTGGCGCCGACGGGGGACGCTACCACCGGGGTGCCGGGTGTTCCCGTCGACCGACGGGCTCCGCGGCGGGGGAGTGAGGTGGGACACGCTGGCGGTGGTGCGGCCAGGGCGCGCAGGTCGGCGTGCGCTCGCCCGTCGGGAGCGTCCTCGCAGTTCCCGCGAATGTTGACCAGCGGTAGACTATGCGGCATCTTCGCCGGGCGCGAGCTCGCCCGTGCGGCGGTCGCGCGCCGCTCGCGCCCCGGGGTGGACAAACGGGTCGTGAACGTTCACGATGTATCTGTGCCCCCGAGCACATCACGCCCGCGACCGCGGTGCACTCAAGGACGAGGAGTGATGACCTGCGATGAACCCCCGCTTGTCACGACGATCGGCGCTGGTCGGAGGTGGTGCGGCGCTCGCCGCCGGCCTCGCGGCCTGTGCGCCGCCCAACCCCGGCGAGGTCAACGCCGAACCGACCATCCCCGCCGCTGACGGCAAGGTCCATCTGACCTACTGGGCCTGGCTGAAGGACCTGCAGAAGGTCCTCGACGTCTTCAACGCCTCCCAGGACCGCATCCAGGTCGACGCCACCTGGATCCCCGGCGGCAACACCGGCGGCTACGCGAAGATCCTCTCCGCGGTCGCCGCGGGCGGAGGCCCTGACATCGCCCAGGTCGAGCTGCGCCAGATCCCCGAGTTCGCGCTCGCCGGCGCGCTGGTGAACCTCAGCCGCTACGGCTTCGACGAGGACGAGTCCGCTTTCGACCCCGGCGCGATCAGCCAGGCGAAGGTGGGCGAGAACATCTGGGGCGTCCCGCAGGACACCGGCCCCATGGCGAGCTTCTACAACCGCGAGGTGCTCGAGGGCGAGCTGGGCCTGACCTTCCCCTCCACCTGGGACGAGTTCCGCGAGACCGCCGGCATCGTCTCCGAGGCCGGCAAGCAGATCATCAGCCTCGACCCCTCCGACGGCTCCCACCCCATCGGCTGGGTCATGCAGTCCGGCGCCGTGTGGTTCCGGCCCGAGGGCGACGGCTGGATCGTCGACATGACGGACGAGGCCTCGATGCGCGTGGCCGAGTTCTGGGACGGCATCTTCGACGAGGGCCTGGTCGGCACCGGCTACGGCTCCTACACCACCCCCTGGTACGCCGCGGCGGCCGACGGGAAGGTGCTCGCCTCGATCAGCGGCTCGTGGTCCGACGCGCTGAACGAGACCGTGCCCGGCGGCTCCGGCAAGTGGGCCGTCGCGCCCATGCCCACCTGGCCCGACGGCTACGCCTCCGGCGGCCACGGCGGCTCCGCCGCCGCGATCCTCGCCAACTCGAAGCACCCGGCCGAGGCGCTCGAGTTCCTCACCTGGATGTGCACCGACCCCGCCGGCATCGACGCGATGATCGAGTACTCCGGCATCGGCTGGTCGCCCGCCGCCGACTACATCGGCGAGAAGCGGCAGCAGCCCAGCGATTTCTTCTCCGGCCAGAACTACAACGAGGAGGTCATCGTCCCGATGGCCGCCGGGCAGAACCTCGACTGGACCTGGGCGCCGCTCATGCAGCGCGTCCAGGCGCTGATCGGCGACGGCATGACCACCGCCGTCACCGGCGAGGTCCCGCTCGCGGACATGTTCGCCACTGCGCAGAAGGAGATCGTCGAGATCATGCGCACCATCGGTCTGAACGCGGAGGAGGCACGATGAAGGGCAAGAGCGCCCCCTGGCTGCTGCTGGCACCGTTCCTGGTGCTGTTCATCGGGACCATGATCGTCCCGATCATCATGGCGATCGGCTACAGCTTCACGCGCGTCGAGCGCCTGGGCCTGCTCGGCGAAGCCGGTGTGGACAGCGTCTTCGCCGGCCTGGAGAACTACGTCGCCGCGCTGACGAACGCGAACTTCATCGCCTCGATCGGGCGGATGGTCCTGTTCGGCGTCGTGCAGGTGACGGTGATGATCGTGGCCGCCACGATCCTCGCCCTGTTGCTCGAGAGCGCCTCGGCGAAGTGGCCCGGCTTCTTCCGCGCCACCTATTTCCTGCCCTACGGCATCCCCGGCGTGATCGCCACGATCCTGTGGTCCTTCCTCTACATCCCGGGGCTGTCCCCGATCGTGGACGTGCTCGGCGCCGTCGGCATCACCGTCGAATTCCTCGGCCCGAACATGGTGCTGTGGTCCATCGCGAACATCGTGACCTGGACCTACACCGGCTACAACATGCTGATCATCGTCGCGCAGCTCAAGGCCATCCCCGGCGAGCTGTACGAGGCCGCGAAGATCGACGGGGCGAGCTCCTTCCGGGTGGCCCGCTCGATCCAGATCCCGCTGATCCGCCCCGCCCTGATGCTCACGATCATCTTCTCGATCATCGGCACCCTGCAGCTGTTCGCCGAGCCGCGCCTGCTGCAGACCATGAGCGCGGGGATCACCTCGGAGTACACCCCGAACATGTCCGCCTATGCCTTCGCGTTCCAGTACAACGACATCGGCATGGCCGCGGCGCAGTCCGTGATCATCGCGGTCGCCGCCTTCCTGTTCTCGGCCCTCGCGCTGGGGATCTCGAACTGGATGGAGAAGCGCCGATGAGCACCACCGACAACGCACCCACCCACCGCGCGAAGCCGCTCGGCAACGCGGCCAGGGCCGCCCGCGGCGACGGCCGCGCGGGCAGCCGCGACGCGGGCCGCAAGCCCACCACCACGATCATCGTCACCGCGATCCTCGCGATCGTCGCCGTGTACTTCCTGGTGCCGGTGTACTGGGTGGTCATCAACGCCACCAAGTCCACCGAGGACCTCTTCGGCACCAGCGGGTTCTGGTTCGGCGAGAACTTCCAGCTGTGGGAGAACCTCCAGTCCGTGCTCACGGCCAACGGCGGGATCTTCCCCCGCTGGGCCCTGAACTCGATCCTGTACTCCGGGGTCGGCTCCGTGCTCGCGACCTACTTCGCGGTCGCCGCCGGATACGCCCTGGCCAAGTACCGCTTCCGCGGCCGTGGCCTCGTCTACGGGCTCGTCCTCGGCGGCGTGCTCGTGCCGGGCACGGCCGTGGCGCTGCCGCTGTTCTTCCTGTTCAGCTCGATCGGGATCACCAACACCTACTGGGCGGTGCTGATCCCCTCGCTGGTGAGCCCCTTCGGGCTCTTCCTCGCCTCGATCTACGCAGGCGCCGCGGTGCCCGACGAGATGCTCGAGGCGGGTCGTCTGGACGGCGTGAACGAGATCGGACTCTTCCACCGCCTGGCCCTGCCGCAGCTGACCCCCGCGATCGTGACGATCCTGCTGTTCCAGTTCATCGCGATCTGGAACAACTACATGCTCCCGCTGGTCATGCTGGCCGACGAGAAGCTGTACCCGATCACCCTGGGTCTGGACAACTGGCGGGCCCAGACCGATCGCCTGCCGGAGTTCTACCAGCTCACCACCGGCGGCGCGCTGCTGTCGGTGATCCCGCTGGCGATCCTCATCCTGGTGCTGCAGCGCTTCTGGCGCGGCGGCCTCACCGAGGGCTCCGTCAAGGGCTGATCCACCGGACAGTCCCGCAGCGAGGGCGGCACGCACCGGCAGATGCGCCGGCGCGTGCCGCCCTTCTCGTGCCAGAGCTCTCCCGTCGGGCATCGCCGCCCGCACCCCTTTGCCGCCCTGCACTGCGCGGCCCCGGGGGTGACCGCGCGGGCTCCTGGCAGCACGACGTGCCATATATGCCACGTCGTGCTGCCGAGCGCCCGTCCGCCCCTGCGGCGGCCGCCACGTGGCGCGGCTGTGCCCCTCCGCGGCCCCGCCCGGCCCTGTGGCACGGCGGTGTCGGTGCGCGACCCGTCCGCCACTCTTCCGGCACGCCGGTTTCCCGCACCCGGTGGCGGGACGGCTCCGGGTGCTCTTGGATGGAGGGATGAGCTCCTCCCGCGGCCCCGCCCCCGTCCCCGCCCGACGCCCCGCGCCGGCCGCCGACCGGCTCCCTTCCCCGCCGCGGCGGCGCTTCGTCCACGCCCCGCCCCGACGCTCCGTCCTCGCCGCGGCGGCGGCGCTGCCCCTGGCCGGGGCCGGGCTGTCGGGCTGCGGCGCGCTCGAGGGGATCGTCGGCGACGACATGGAGCCCGACCTCGTGGCCGAGCTGCCCCGTCGTAAGCCCGGCGAGACGGACGGGCTCGGCCGGCGCGTCGTCCCCTTCGCCGCCCACCTGCTCGCCGGCATCGACCGCGAGCCGGTCAACGCCGTCTGCTCCCCGCTCTCGGCGCAGACCGTGCTGACCATGGCCGCGCTGGGCGCCGCGGGGGACACTCTCGCCCAGATGGAGGAGGTGCTCGGCGGCACCGTCGACGAGCTCGCCACCACCGCCAACACGCTCTCCTCGGTGCTCGCCGCCGTGGGGGACGCGGCCCGGGAGGAGGATGATCCCGAGGGGCCGGAGCCTGCGGTCGCCTCCCTCGTCAGCAGCACCTGGCTGCAGGAGAGCATGACGGTCGAGCAGGGCTTCCTCGACGGCCTCGCCGAATGGTTCGGCAGCGGCGTGTTCCAGATCGACTTCCTCGACGAGGCGGCGCGCGAGAAGGGCCGTGAGCGGATCAACGACTGGGTGGCCGAGCAGACGGACGACCTCATCGAGGACCTCGTGCCCGAGCAGGCACTCTCCGACCGCACCCGCGCCGTGCTCGTGAACGCCCTGCATCTGAAGGCCGCCTGGCCCAGCCCTCTCGAGCGCCGCGGCGGCACCTTCACCACGGACGAGGGCGAGGAGCTCTCCGTCGAGCTGCTCCACGGCAGCAGCTCCGCCTGGTTCGAGGACTCGGTGTGCCGCGCCACCGCGCTCGCGGCCGCCGGCGGCGAGCTCGCCCTCGCGCTGATCCAGCCGGCCGGGAGCGTCGGGGAGACGATGGACGCCTGGGCCGAGGTCGCGGGCACACCCGCGGCGGGCCTCGGCGGGCTGCTCGACGGGCTCGAGGACTCCTCCGAGCAGGTCGACCTCGCCGTGCCGCCCTTCGACATCGCCTGGGACTCCTCCCTGGTGGCGGTGCTGCAGGGCCTCGGGATGACCGACGTCTTCTCCGAGGCGGCGGACCTCTCCGGCATCACCGCCGAGGAGGACCTGGTGATCACCGAGATCCTGCAGAAGGCGGTGATCACGGTCGACGAGGAGGGCATGGAGGCCGCGGCCGCGACCGCAGCGATGGCCGGCACGACCGCGGCCCCGGCCGAGCCGAAGGAGCTCGTCCTGGACCGGCCGTTCCTCTTCGTGGCCTATGAGCGCACGACCCGCGCGCCGCTGGTGGCCGGCTGGGTCGGGGATCCGCGGCAGACGAGATGAGGGCGGGCCGGCGTTCTCCTCCCTGTCTGCGAGGATGTCGTCCATGAACGGCCTGGTGGTGCCCCTTGTCGTCGGCCTGGCGGGCCTGCTGATGATCGCGCTCTCGCTGTGGTTTCGGGTGGGCAGGCCGGTGCTGATGAGCCGCTGGATGGATCCCTGGTCGGAGGACTGGCAGGCCGAGCGCAGTGTGCTCCTCGGCCTGCCGACGGCCGGTGCGATGCTGCTCTGCGTCGCTGCGGTCGGAGCGATCCCCGAGTGGAACGCCCTGCGCCTCCTCGTCGTCGGCGCGATGGGGCTCTTGGTCGTACCGATGCTCTATCGCCTGACCGCCCCGCTGCCGCTGCCGGGTTTCCTCTACCCCGCCTGGGCCCGCGCGCTGCGCGACACCCGTGAGGAGCGCATGGAGGCGCTCCTGTCAGAACTGTCCGATGGGGACTGAGCCCGACCGGGGCTGATTCCGGCCGGGTCCGGGCCCGAAGCAGCGGGCCGACGGGAGGGCTGATGCGCCGGAGCGGTTCGCGCCCACGCGCGTCGGCTGAC
Source organism: Brachybacterium sp. SW0106-09 (assembly GCF_001293905.1). Lineage (NCBI taxonomy): Bacteria > Bacillati > Actinomycetota > Actinomycetes > Micrococcales > Dermabacteraceae > Brachybacterium > Brachybacterium sp. SW0106-09. The sequence continues at coordinate 28,783 of NZ_BCAK01000016.1, read as the reverse complement.
AGACTGGCGAAAACCGATTCACCGCCGAGAGGATCGACGAGGATGCCCGCCGCGCTCACCCCCACCTCCGAGGGCTTGCTCCGTCACGGGGAGCCGCACATGATCGTCTCCGGCGCGCTGCACTACTTCCGCGTCCACCCCGCGCAGTGGCGGCACCGCCTGCGCCGCCCCAGCAGACGCTCTACGTCCCCGCCCCGCTCCTGCGCGCCGGACGCAACGAGGTGCTGCTGCTGGACCTCGAACGTCGGCCGACGCGCTTCGTGCTCGCCGAGTCGCACCATTTCGGACGTGCCGCCCACGCCCACCCCACCACCGAGGAGAGCTGATCACCGTGACCCCGACCCCTGACCTGCGCATCGGCGTGATCGGCATGGGCGCCCGCTCCGAGCTCGCCTCCCATGCCCACCGCCCCGGCGAGGGCTCCCGCGTCACCGTCGTCGCCGACCCCGCCGAGCGCGGCCGGGCCCTCGCCCGCGAGCGCTTCGGCGAGGACGTGGCGACCGCCCGCTCCGTCGAGGAGATGCTGGAGGCGCACGAGGTCGACGCGGTGATGATCCTCGCCCCCGACTACGCGCACGCCGGCATCGCGCGGCAGACCCTCGCCGCCGGGATCCCCACCTTCTGCGAGAAGCCGATGGCGATCTCCCTCGAGGACGCCGACGCGATGCTCGAGCTCGCGAAGGAGAAGCGGGCGCGACTGTACATCGGCCACAACATGCGGCACATGCCCGTGGTGCGGCAGATGAAGGCGATCGTCGACTCCGGCCGGATCGGGAGGGTCCGCGCGATCTGGTGCCGCCACTTCGTGGGCACCGGCGGCGACTTCTACTTCAAGGACTGGCACGTCGAGCGGGAGAAGGCCATGAGCCTGCTGCTGCAGAAGGGCGCCCACGACATCGACGTGATCCACTGGCTCGCCGGCGGCTCCACCCGTCGCGTCTCCGGCATCGGTGACCTCGCGGTCTACGGCGGCATCACCGACCGCCGCGACAACTCGGACCGCCGCATGGGGGAGTGGTACGACGAGGACATCTGGCCGCCCACCGCGCAGAAGGAGCTGAACCCCGTCGTCGACGTCGAGGACATCTCGATGCTGCAGATGACGCTGGACAACGGCGTGCTCGCCTCCTACCAGCAGTGCCATTTCACCCCCGACTACTGGCGGAACTACACCGTGATCGGGGACGCCGGACGGATCGAGAACATGGGCGACGGCGCCGGCGACCAGATCCACCTGTGGACCTCGCGCCGCTCCGGACCGGGCCGGCCCGACGACGTCGAGGTGATCGCCCGCGCCGAGGGCGGCCACGGCGGCGCCGATCCGAGCCTCGTCGCCGAGTTCCTGCGCTTCGCCCGCAGCGGCGGCCGCACCGAGGTCTCCGTGATCGCGGCGCGCGAGGCGGTGGCGACCGGGGTGCGCGGCGCGGAGTCGATCCGCTCCGGTGGCGTGCCGCTCGAGGTGCCGCCGGTGGCGGACGAGATCAGGGAGTACTTCGACGGCGGGCAGGTCTGAGGTCGCGCGGTCCCGGTGCAAGCCGCCTCCGGGGGATCGTCCCTCGGGGCGCGGAACTGTTCCCGGCCGAGGACCCGCTGCTCACGGCCGTCGACGGGACCGAGATCATCACCGCCGAGGAGGTGCACCTGCTCGGCGACCAGCTGCACCCCACGCCCGAGGGCTACCGGGTGATGGCGGGGCGGCTCGCGCCCCGGACGACCGAGGCGCTCGCCGAAGCACCTTCCCCTTCCTGATCGCTGTTCTCCTGCCGCTCGTTCCTCGCAGCACGTCGATCAGCCTTTCTGCCGGCCCTTGAAGCGGGGCTCCTTCTTGTTGATGACGTAGAGGCGGCCGCGGCGGCGCACCACCTGGGCGCCGGGGCGGGCGGCGAGGGAGCGGAGCGAGGAGCGGACCTTCATCGCGTCGCCTGCCCGTAGCGGCGGCGGAAGCGCTCCACGCGACCGGCGGTGTCCAGCACCTTGGACTGCCCCGTGTAGAAGGGGTGCGAGGCGGAGGAGACCTCCACGTCGATGACCGGGTACTCCTGGCCATCGGTCCAGGTGATGGTGCGCTCCGAGGTGGCTGTGGAGCGGGTGAGGAAGGAGAAGTCGGCGCTCGCGTCGCGGAAGACGACGGGCCGGTAGTCGGGATGGATGGACGGCTTCATGGGATGTCCTCCTTCAGAGGATGGGGTGGGGCGAGCCGGAGCTCACCAGCTGGACTTCGTCACGCCCGGCAGCTCGCCGCGGTGGGCGGCCTCGCGGAAGCGCACCCGGGAGAGCCCGAAGGTGCGCAGGAACCCGCGCGGGCGGCCGTCGATCGCATCGCGGTTCCGCAGTCGGGTGGGGCTCGCATCGCGCGGCAGGCGCTGCAGGGCGCGGCGGGCGATCACCTTCTCCGAGGTGGTCGCCTGCTTGTCCTTGATCGTCCGCTTCAGGGCCGCACGCTGCTCGGCGTATCGGGCCACGGTCTCGCGGCGCCGTGCGTCGGCGGCGATCTTCGAGGTCTTCGCCATCAGCGCTCCTCGCGGAACTCGACGACCTCGCGCACGCGGGGGTCGAACTTCCGCGCGACAAGCCGGTCGGGGGTGTTCCGTCGGTTCTTGGTGGTCATGTACGTGTATCCGGTGCCGGCGGTGGAGCGCATCTTGATCACGCCTCGGATGTCGTTCTTCCTGGCCATAAGGGGTTTCCTCTCAGATCTTCTCTCCGCGGGCGCGGATCTCGGCGACGACCGCCTCGATCCCGCGGCGGTCGATGGTGCGCAGCCCCCGGGCGGAGACGCGCAGGCGCACGGTCCGACCGAGCGAGGGGACGAAGAACCTCTTCGTCTGCACGTTGGGGTCGAAGCGTCGCGAGGTGCGGCGGTGCGAATGGGACACGGACTTCCCGAAGCGGGGGACCGCTCCGGTGACTTGACAGCGCTGGGACATGAGCAGTGATACTAGTAATGAGAATGATTATCGTCAAGCAGGAAGTGCAGGACCCATGCCCGAGAGCCGCTCCTCGATGCCCGTCTCCCCCGAACCCCTCCCGGGGGCTCGGCATTCCCGCCCTGTCGCCGTCGTCACGGCGCTCGACGAGGTGCTGCGCGACGCCCTGGTGGCGAGCCTCCTCCTGGACGGCGAGGGGCTCCTCGCCCTGCGCTACGAGGTCGTCGAGGACTCCTCCGCCCTGCGTCGCCTCGTCGTCGCGGCCGACGGGGTGCGCGAGGACGAGCTGGTCGACCTCGCCCACCCCTGCGTCTCCTGCGCCATGCGCGAGGACGCTGTGCCGACCCTCGCCCGCCTCGCCGGGCTCCCCGGGGCGGCCGGCATCCTGCTCGCCCCGCCGCTGAGCGCCGACCCGTCGATCGTGGCGGGCACGCTGCGTCCCCACGAGGACGCCTGGCACCTCGCCTCCGCGGTCGCGCTCGCCGCGGCCGGCACCGCCTCCGAGGACCTCCTGGGCGACGCGACGCTCGCCGAGCGCGGGCTGCGCTGGGCCGACGGCGACGCCCGCTCCGTCGGCGAGGCGCTCGCCGCCCAGCTCGAGTACTCCGACCTGCTCGTGCTCTCCGGCGACGCGGACGGCGCCGGGGCCGAGCTCGCCGAGCACCTGCGCGCCCCCGAGCAGCGGCTCCTCCACGACCCCTTCGTCGCGACCGTGCAGGACGTGCTCGGCGGCCGGCTCGACCACACTGCCGGTCTGCGTCGCCGCGACGCGCGGTACGTCGAGCCCTACGGCGGCCCCACCGACCACGGCACCTGGACCCTCGACCTGCTCTGCGAGCGGCCCTTCCATCCGGGCCGGCTGCTCGAGAACATCGAAGCGCTCGGCGGCGGGCGCCTGCGCGGGCGCGGCCGCTTCTGGGTGCCGGACCGCCCGGACAGCATCTGCCAGTGGGACGGCGCGGGCGGCCAGGTCTCCATCGGCGCCGTCTGGCGGACCGACTCCGAGCTGCCCACCACGCGGCTCGTCGTCACCGGTCAGGACCCCGAGGACCTGCCGCGGGTGCGGGACGCCTTCGCCCGCAGCTTGCTCACCCCGCAGGAATGGGCGCGAGGCCTCGCACCGTGGCTCGGCGCCGAGGACCCCCTCGCACCCTGGCTCGGGGAGCGGGACGCCAGGGTGTGAGCGGGTCCATGGGCGTGCTCAGGCTGCCGGGACGGCGCGTCGGGCGCGGCCGCGGTGGGTGAGGACCACGAGGGTGAGCAGCGTGCCCACGCTCACCGCCGCCACCACGATCCGCAGCGCGGTGCACACCGCACCCGTCCAGGCCACGTGCCTGGCCGGGACCAGCACCCCGCGCTGCTGGCGGCGAGTCCGGTCGCACGGTCCCGCCGACGACGAGAGCCGCGACCCGGGCCGGACGAGCTTGCTCGTCGGCGCCGGGTCACGGCTCTCAGCATGTGCGGGTGCGCCGCCCGTCACGGCGGTGTGGGGCCCTCAGGCGGTCGCGGTCCTCGCCGGGAGCACCTTGTCGGCGTAGCGGCGGCGGAAGCGCTCGACGCGCCCGGCGGTGTCCAGCACCGTGCCGCGACCGGTCCAGAACGGATGCGAGGCCGAGGAGACCTCGACGTCGATCACCGGGTACTCCCGGCCGTCCTCCCAGGTCACGGACTTGTCCGAGGTGCGGGTCGAGTTGGTCAGGAAGGATTCCCCGGCGCTCCGGTCCCGGAACACGACGGGTCGGTACTGAGGGTGGATGTTCTTCTGCATGGCGATCTCCTCACCGCGTCGATGACTGAAGGGTCAACGACGCAGGGCGTTCGCGTATTCCCGCGTGGACCGGCCTGATGTCGCTGCTGGTCGCGGCGCCCGTCGCCGCGAGGCGACGGGCGCCGCGGAGCGTCAGGCCGAGGTGCCGACGAGTGTGCGTCGGGCCTGCTCCTCCTTCACGGCACGGCCTCCGTTGCGCTCCAGATGTGCGGCGGAGGAGAGGTCCACCTCGATGACGGGATAGATGTTCCCGTCCTCCCAGGTGGTCGAGTGCTCCGAGGTGCGGGTGGAGCGGGAGAGGTAGCGCAGCCCGGCGCTCTGGTCGCGGAAGACGACGAGATGGGGCTGAGGTCGATGGTGCTGGCGTCGAGTGTTCGTCATGGTGCTTCTCCTTCGATGTCGGCGCACGGCCGACGTGATGTCTGTGTCCGGCACGGTGCCGGGTGGGTGTGCATGCGGCAGCTCCGCCGGGGCGGAGCGAGGCATCCGTGTCCCGCCGCGCAGGGCTGTCGATGCCGCTGCGATGTGACGGGGTGCTCGCGGCGCCCGCTGGGGCGGGCTGCTCGCGCTGCACGCGGTGCGAGGGCCGGGGCGTCGCCGTCGTGGCGGGTCCGGCCGGGAGGCTCGCACATCCGACGACGGCTGGGGCCATCATCCGGAGCTCTGCACGCTACGGGGTCATCAACGGAGATGTCCAGGGGTTTATTCCCGGGGGTGCGTCACCCAGTGCGTCACGACCTGCCGTCGGCCCGCGCCTCGTCGTGGTGGCCGCGGCCGGCGGCCCGGTCCACGATCAGCAGCACGTCGGCCGGACCGCCCTCGGCGCCGAAGGCGTGGGGGACCAGGGTGTCGAACTCCGCGCACTGGTCGCTCGTGATGCGATGGCGCTGAGCGCCGAGCTGCAGGATCAGCGTCCCCGAGAGCACCACCAGCCACTCCTGGCCGATGTGGGCGCGCATCCGCGCGGGATCCGGGGGCGGGTCCACGACCCGTCGGCGCAGGATCACGGTGTCGGGGGAGCGGCGCATCTGCCAGCGCAGCGCGTCCATGCCGTGGTCCTTCACCGGGTTCGAGACCACCTGCTCGCCCTGCACTGCCACGAGCTCGTCGAGGCTCGTGTCCAGGGCGCGCGAGAGGCCCACCAGCTGGTCCAGGGCCAGGCGCCGCCCGCCGCTCTCGATCCGCGAGAGCGTCGAGGCGCTGAGGTGGGTGCGGCCGGCGAGATCGTCGAGCGTGAGCCCCTGGGCGAGGCGCAGCGCACGCAGCCTCTTGCGCACCAGGTCGTCGAGCTCCGTCGTTCCTTGCGACATGAGCAAGAGTGTATGCAGACAGGGCAAGTCGGTCCAGGGTGGAGCCATCGCCCCGCCGAGGGGCGCAGCACCCGACCGAGAGGACCCCGCCATGACCGGCCATGACCAGCACGCCGCCCCGTCCCTGCCCGGGACGACGCAGACCAGCCCGCTCGCCGCCGACCCGGCGCACTCCGACCCGCTGCCCGAGACGCTCGTCGACGCCGTCGTGATCGGTGGCGGCGCCGCCGGGCTGAACGGCGCGCTCATGCTCGCCCGCTCCCGCCGCAGCGTCGTCGTCCTCGACGCAGGCCACCCGCGCAACGCCCCCGCCGAGGGGATCCACGGCCTGCTCGGCAACGAGGGCACGGCGCCCGGGGAGTTCCTCGCCCGGGGCCGGGCCGAGGTGCGGCAGTACGGAGGGCTCGTCGTCCGCGGCGAGGTCGCCTCCGCCCGCGCCGTCGACCCGTCGGCCGACGGGGACCTGCGCTTCGAGATCACCCTGGCCGACGGGCGCGCCCTCACCGCGCGCCGGGCCCTGGTCGCCACCGGCATCCGCGACGAGCTGCCGGAGATCGCCGGCCTCGCCGAGCACTGGGGTCACAACCTCGTCCACTGCCCCTTCTGCCACGGCTACGAGGTGCGCGACCGGGCGATCGGCGTGATCGCGAGCCTGCCCTTCCATGCCCATCTCGCCCTCATGTTCCGCGCGCTGAGCGAGGACGTCGAGGTCTTCGCCGCAGGCGTCGAGTTCGACCCCGCCGCCCGCGAGCGCTTCGCCGCGCTCGGCGTCACCGTGCACGAGACCGAGATCCAGGAGGTCCTCGCCGGGCCCGACGGCGGGATCACCGGTGTCCGCCTCGCGAGCGGCGAGGTGGTCGCGCGCTCCGTGCTCGCCGCCGGCACCCGGATGACCCCGCGCCTGGACGGGCTGGACGGCCTCGGGCTCGCCCTCGAGGAGCTGCCCGCCGGGATGGGGCAGAAGGTCGCCACCGGCCAGGCCGGCACCACCGAGGTGCCCGGCGTGTGGGTCGCCGGGAACGCCGCGGACCCCACCGCGCAGGTCGGGGCGTCCGCCGCGGCCGGGGCGCTCGCCGGCGCGCACCTGCACGGCGCGCTCGTCATGGCCGACGCCGACGCGGCGGTCGCCGCGCTCGCCCCGCAGGGCTGAGCGAGGCCCGGGGCGGAGGAGGCCCAGGGGCGATGGCCGTGCGATGGCCGGGGCCGCACGACGGCCGGGAGCGGCGACGGGAGGCCGTCCCGTCGCCGCGCCTGGCCCCTGCCGTTCAGAGCGTGAGCAGCACCTTCGTCGCCCGCCGCTCGTCCATCGCGGCGTAGCCCTCGGCTGCGTCCTCCAGCGGGAGCGTGAGGTCGAAGACCTTCCCCGGATCGATCTCGCGACGCCAGATCAGGTCGATCAGCTCGGGCAGGTAGCGGCGCACCGGGGCGGGCCCGCCGTGGAGATGGACCGCGGAGAAGAACAGCTCGTCCCCGGGGATCTGCACGTCGTGGGAGACGCCCACGAAGCCCACCGCGCCGCCGGGGCGTGTGGCGTGGATCGCCTGCATCATCGACTCCTGGGTGCCGACGGCCTCGATCGTGGAGTGCGCGCCGAGCCCGCCGGTGAGCTCCTTCAGCGCCGCGACGCCCTCGTCGCCGCGGGCCTCGATGATGTCGGTGGCCCCGTACTCGCGGGCCAGGGCCTGCCGCTCGGGGTGGCGGCTGAAGACGATGATCCGCTCGGCGCCCATCTGCCGGGCGGCCAGCACGCCCATCAGGCCCACCGCGCCGTCGCCGACCACGGCGACGGTCCGGCCCGGTCCGGCGCCGGCGGCGTCGGCCGCGAACCAGCCGGTGCCCAGCACGTCGGAGGCGGCCAGCAGCGAGGGGATCAGGTCCGGGTCGGGCATGCCGGGGGTCTTCACCAGGGTGCCGTCGGCGAACGGGATCCGGGCCCTCTCGGCCTGGGTGCCGATCTGCCCGTCGACGAAGATCGCGTGCACGCAGCGGGAAGGATGGCCCTCGCGGCAGATCTCGCACTTCCCGCAGGAGATCACGAAGGAGCCGACCACGAAGTCGCCCACCTCGAGGGTGCTCACCTCGTCTCCGACCTCCTCGACGACGCCCACGTACTCGTGGCCCATGTGCTGGTGGTCGGGGGCGTCGGCGCCGCGGTACGGCCACAGGTCGGAGCCGCAGATGCAGGTGGCGGCGAGGCGGATGACGGCGTCGGTCGGCTCGATGATCCGCGGGTCCTCGCGGTCCTCGACGCGGACGTCGCCGGGGGCGTGCATGATGACTGCGCGCATGGGGGTTCTCCTTCGGTTCGGGTACGTGGACCAGTCCACTCCCGTCGCGAGAGGCGGGGGAGTCCCTGCGGAGGGGCGTACCGACAGGGCACCTCACGGGCGGCGCGGCGCCACCGGGCGCGGCCTATCGTGTCGCCATGGACAACCGAGCCGAGGTCCGCGAGTTCCTCATGTCGCGCCGCGCAAAGGTCACCCCGCAGGAGGTGGGCCTGCCCACCGGCGGTGCCCGACGCGTGCCGGGGCTGCGCCGCAGCGAGGCCGCCGAGCTCGCCGGGGTCAGCGTCGAGTACTACGCCAAGCTCGAGCGCGGCGCGATCGCCGGCGCCTCTGCCGCGGTGCTCGACGCCCTCGCCACCGCCCTGCGCATGGACGAGACCGAGCGTCGCCACCTGCTCGATCTCGCCCGCGCGGCCGACGGGATCCCGACCTCGGGCCGGACCCGCCGGCCCCGCAGCTGCGGGGCCGCGCCGGTGCGGGAGAGCACCCGCTGGATGATGGACTCGCTGACCGGTGCGATCGCCTTCGTGCGCGACCAGCACCAGAACATGGTCGCGGTCAACGCGCTGGGCCGTGCCTTCTACTCGCCGCTGCTGGGCGAGGAGGGGGCCGGAGGAAGGGTGCCGAACCTCGCCCGCTTCCAGTTCCTCGATCCCGCCTCGCGCGACTTCTACCCGGACTGGGAGTGGTTCGCCGAGATGTGCGTGGGGATCATGCGGGCCGAGGCCGGGCGCGACCCTCACGACCCCGTGATGCAGGAGCTGGTGGGAGAGCTGTCCACCTGCTCGGAGACCTTCCGGCGGCTCTGGGGCGCGCACGACGTGCGCACCCACGGCGCGGGCACCAAGCGCTTCGTCCACCCCGTGGTGGGAGAGGTCGCGCTCGCCTACGAGGAGCTGGCGGTGACCGCCGAGCCCGGCCGGGTCATGCTCGTCTACACCGCCGAGCCCGGCTCGACCAGCGCCGAGCGGCTGCGCCTGCTCGCCAGCTGGGCGGCGTCGCAGCAGGTCCCGCAGCCTGCGCGGGACGAGCAGGAGGCGTAGTCCGCCAGGTGGGCTGCTCGAGCGTCCTTGCGTCAGCGTCGCGCTCACCTGCGAGAGTCAGATGGCCGCGGCGGATCCGGATGCCCGCTCGGCCGCTGGGGCGGACTCCTGCGCCCATGGCCGCAGTGGGGAGACGGCGTCGATGGCGTCGCGGCGGGGGCCCTGAGGACCGAGGACGACGTTCGAGGCCAGCGGGATCTGGTGGGACGCGCTCTCGAGGATGTGCATCAGGTACCCGGCAGTGTTCGGGAAGGCGAGAAGGTCACCGATCGCGACACCCTGCGGGAAGTCGAGCCGTCGACGCAGGATCAGCTCCGCCTCGATGCAGTACGCCCCGACGAGGAACGCGTGCAGCGGCGCAGAGCGTGGACCGTCGCCGGGGACCAGCAGCGGATCGACGAGGAAGTCGTCCGACGTGGATCGGCACTGGGTCCGATTCATCTCGAGCCCGACGAGCGGCACCCCATCGCTCGTCGTGGTGCGCTGCACGACGCGGGACAGCGTCATGCCGCATCCGTCGAGCAGCGCTCTGCCGGGTTCGCAGCGCAGCTCCAGACCTCGCTCCCTCAGCGCGACGGCTGCGGTCTCCCCGGTGGGGAGCCGTGTGCCCAGCACCTGGTCGAGCCACTCCCCGCGCACCGGTTCCTGGTGATACGGATAGACCTGGCGCAGGGGCTCCCCGCGCCACGTGACCGCGTCGGCGCCGTCGCTCGTCGACGCATCGTGCGCTGTCCAGAACGCATCCCACTGACCGCCGTCGTCGAGATAGGACATCGGGACGCCCCCGCCGATGTCGATGAACCGAAGGTCGTGCCCGAGGTCGCGCAGCGCATCGCCGAGACGGAGCGCCTCGTCGAGGGCCAGGGCGCGGTGCTGCGCGGCATAGCCGTGGAGATGGAAATGGACTCCGTCGATCCTGAGGCCGGCGGCGGAGGTCCGGGCGTGATCGGCCCAGTGCTGCCAGGTCGCCGCGGACTCCCCGAATCGTGTGGGGGCGACGCCGCTGGCCGGGGTCGGTGCGAGGCGGAGCGCGACGGGCTGCGGCCCACCGGTCGTGTTCTCCGCTGCGACCTGCAGGAAAGCCTCGGCCTCGTCGAGGTTGTCGAGCACCAGCACGACACCGGTGTCGCGGGCGAGGCGCAGCAGCTCCGGTGGCTTCACAGCGGCGGTCACCACGACGTCCTCGGGCGCGTACCCCTGGTCGAGCACCTGGGACAGCTCCCGGTGGCTCCCGACGTCCACCCCGTGACCGGCGCGTCTGGCGGACTCGACCAGGCCCAGGGTCTTGTTCGCCTTGCGCGCGACGAAGATCCTCAGCGGCACGCCGTGACGGGCGGCCGCGGACTCCAGCTCGGAGGCGTTGCGGGCCAGGGCCGAGAACTCGTGGACGTTCACCGGGCTGCCGTACTCCTCGATCAGTGCGGAGCAGGCTCGACGATCCGCCAGCAGCTCTCGCATCCACGGCTCGAGACGGGCGCTGAGCGGGGGGAGCCCGCCGCAGCGGCGTCGCAGGGCCTCGGTGTCTCCGGGCGGATGATCGGCGGTGGGGTCCGCCGCGGTCGAGGAAGAGGGGGCAGGTCTGGTCATCGCGAACCGATTCTCCGCTCGGGGGTGGTGGTCGTGGTCGGTCGGGGAGGGGCCGAGGGCTCGGCGTCGGTGCGGCGCAGTCTCGAGGTGATCCGCGCCGCCCAGAGACGGGGCTCGTCGTGGAGGTGCCGGTTCAGGGTGTCGTGTCCGATGACGTGGTCCTCCGTCGGGCGCCCGAGCAGGGCGACGCCCTCCTGCCGCAGGCTCCGGCCGCCGGGACGGTCCCCGGCGAGCGCAGTGCCGTCGTGATCCACGGCCGCGCCGCGGCGTGCCGGTCGCACCTCCACCAGCCCCTGGTCCACCAATGCTCGCGAGAGCGGGTCGAGGATCCCCACGATCCCCGGCGGCGCCAGCACGGCATCGACCACGACGTCCGGAGGGGCGTGACCGGGCGGGGCGCCCTCGATGCCCGACGCGGTGATCCGGGTCCCGGCGTCCACCCAGGAGAGGTCCAGCGCCCCGGACCCGATCATGGCCAGCAGCATCTCCGCGACCTCGAGGGGAGGGCCGAACGCGAACCTCTCGAGCACCTGGGAGGCCCGACGGAAGCGAGCCCATTCCTCGGCGGGGGCCGCGGAACCGCGGACCGCGAGCGTGAGGGGGCGGTAGAGCCCTGCCCAGACGCGTCCGAGGATCCATGCGGGGCCGGGGGCCCGTCCGCCTCGGCCGATCTCCACGCTCCGTCGCAGGGCGTCCTCGGCGTGGCCCGGTCCGCGGTGCAGATCCGGGTCGGATCCCGAGGCCAGTGCGCTTTCGACCGCCTCTCGCCCGAGGTGGGGATCCGTCCCCGTCGCAGCGAGGGCGGCCGTGGCGACGCCCAGGACGAGGTCGATCACGGCGTCGGGGCCGACGTCGGTCCGTTCGGTGGGGCCCAGTCGTCGAGATCCCTCGGCGACGGCACGGCTCACCCCGGCCGGCAGGGGGAGCCGAGGGTCGGGCTTCGCGTCCAGGAGGCGGCCGTGGCGCGCCGTGGGCAGGAGGACCAGCGGCTCCTCGGAGCCGCGCCGGTGGAGGAGGCCGGGGACGCCGTCGGCGCGCGGGGTGAAGCGCCCGCCGCGCTCGAGGGTGAGCACGAGGGCGGCGTCGATGAACGTCAGGGCGCTGCCGCGCAGCGCCACCCGCGCGCCGGGCGGGACGTCATGAGAACCCAGCATCTCCGCGGCGGGCAGCACCGCCGGACGCAGCGGGATGGTCGAGGACCAGGTGCGGGCCAGGGCACCGGAGTGTTCCGCGGCATGTCCGGTGGCGAGCAGGATCTCCTCCACCGGCGGGAGCGCGCCGTGGCTCTCGGTCACGATCTCCCAAGCCCCGGCCGTGCGCCGGAGCGACACCGCCCGATCGCTCACGGTCCTCGCCGTCACCCCGGTCCGGGCCATGTCCGCCAGCACCCGGCGCCACCGCGCATGGAGGTACTCGCCGACCACGGCGCGCGGCGGGTAGGTCGCGGAGACGAGGGTGGGATGAGCTGCGGCGACCCAGTCGCGGAACGACGGGCTCGTCCCGGTCGCCGGGACGTCCAGCAGAGCGGCGTCGACGTTGAGTCGCAGGGAGTGCGGTTGGGTGACGTCGTAGGCGGCGCCGGTCCCCTCGACCGGCCCCGGGGCGACCATGGTGATCTCGAGGGCTCGGAGGGAGTCGTGGCATGCGGCGTCGCTGAGCTGGGCGCACAGCTCCTCGAGCGCGAACAGCGCCTTGGGGCCGTCGCCGACGACGGCCAGGGAGAGCGGCTGATCGCTCGTCGGAGCGCCCTCAACCACGGCGGGCGAGGGTCCGCAGGGCCGTGGTCGCGGTGGCGACGTCGGAGGGACCGGCGTGCAGCGTCGTGCGCACCCAGCTGTCGTCGTAGACGGTGCCGAGGTAGGGGACGCCGCTGTCGTGGACGATCAGGGCGACCCGGCTCCCAGGGGCGAGGTCCGACACGAGGGTTCCCAGCGCGTGCACGATGCCTCCCGTCGAGGCGCCGGCGAGGATGCCCTCGCGCTCGGCGAGAAGGCGCGCGCCGACCACGCAGTCGAGCCCGCTGACGCGGACGACCCGGTCCGGGTCGACCGTGCGGGAGATGTCCGTGACCACTCCGGCGCCGAGGCCGGGCAGAGGGCGAGGGGCTGCGGTCCCTCCGAACAGCACGCTCCCTTCCGCGTCCACGGCGACCGTGGTCGTGTCCATCGAGGTGCGTCGGAGGTAGGCGCTGCATCCGGCGAGGGTGCCGGTGGTGCTCACCGCGACCATCAGCACGTCGAGCCGGTGGCCGGTGGCTTCGGCGATCTCCCGCATGGTCCCGTCCTCATGGGCGGCCGGGTTCGCAGGGTTGCCGTACTGGTGGAGGTTCACGGCCCCCGGGATCTCCGAGAGGAGTCGTTCGACGCGACGCAGTCGAGCTGTGAGGAGGTCGCCGGTCTCCGGATCGGGGTCCGTCACCATCTCGATGCGTCCTCCGAGGGCCCGGATCGCCGCGACGGCGGTCCCGTTCGTGCGCGAGTCCACCACGCAGACGAAGCGCACAGAGTGCTCGAGGCACACTCGCGCCAGAGCCACACCGAGATTCCCCGAGCTGGACTCGACGACCGTGCCGCCTGGGCGCAGTCTGCCCGAGGCCATGGCATCGCGCACCATCGCCAGCGCAGGCCGGTCCTTGGTGCTGCCTCCCGGATTGGCGGATTCCAGCTTTGCGAGGATCTCGATGCCGGACTCCGGGAAGAGCCGGTCCAGGCGGACCAGCGGCGTGCGGCCGATCGCGGCGGAGACCCCGACCGCGATCGACTCGCGGCCCGTCGTCCGAGGGCGCCACGCGCCGGAGCCTTCGAGAGTGGTGCTCATTCGCTGCACGTTACGGCACCTCGTGCTGTCCGAGCGCTCTTTCGGTCAGCTGCGCTTCGCCGGAGCGGTCGCGACACCCCGGACGCTGCATCGACCCAGCTCGAAGCGGTGGCGGTTCGCACGATGAACCGGTATCGCGAGGAGTCGGCGAGGAACCGAACGGTCGGCAGCCCTCCTCCCGCAGCGGAGATGGGTACGTTGCAGGGGTCGCGAGTCGTCACGCGGTGAAAGGCCACGATGGCGCAACCACCACGACAGGGAGGAACATCATGAACGGTATCGAGGAATTCGGACAGAGCGACGTCGTACGCATCCTGCGAGGGACAGAGCTGGTCATGCTGACCACCGCGCTCCGGGACGGTGCGCTGGTCTCCCATCCGATGACGATCCAGGAGGTGAGCGACGACGTGGACGTGCTGTTCTTCGTGGGCCTCGACAGCGGGCATGCCGAGGCGCTGAGGCAGGGATCGGCCGTGAACCTCGCGGTGGCAGAGGGAGGGACCTGGCTCTCGGTGGCCGGGAAGGCCGTTTTCGAGGACGACCGCGCTCGGATCCGGGCTCTCTGGACCGATGCGGCCGAGGCCTACTTCCCGGAAGGGCCAGAGGACGAGAACCTGGGCCTGCTGCGGTTCTCCGGGGACTCCGCGCAGTACTGGGGCGTGCCGGGTGGGAAGGTCGCCGCGGTCGCACAGATCGTGAGGGCGCGCCTGACCGGGGACCGACCTGCCGGCGGCACCGCGACCACAGATCTCTGAGCGCTGAGAGTCCGAGCCGTGGCGTCCTGGGAGCGGGAGGTGTCGACACGGGCAGCGGGGTGTTCGACCCGGGCGGCCCCACCCCGAGCCATCGGGCGGTCCGCGCTCGACCGACGGGAGCCCGAGCGGTGAACGCCCCGCCGGTCCGACCGGTCGGATCCCTGCTCTCGTCCCCGGGGTCGGACATAGCATGCGGGCCTTCAGACTCGACGACGAGGGAGGCGCCATGGCTGATGGCTCGGACGGCAAGGCGTCGACGCATGGCCCGGCGAGTCCCGGCCATGAGGCGCGACACCCGGTCCCCTCGTCCCGGGTTCCGGGCCGAGGCTCCCGGCTCCGGGTGCTCGACGTCGAGACCGGCCGCGCCACCGTCGTCCACGAGTCCTCCGAGCTGCTCCTCGAGTCCGTGAGCTGGCCAGACGGGGGAGAGACGCTGATCGTGAGCGCAGGCGGCGCGCAGTGGGGCATCCCCGTCGGGGGAGGGGAGCCGCAGCGGCTCGGCCCGGCCCCGGCCCCGGCGGACCCCGTCGACGGAGCGACCGGGGCCGCAGGGGGCGGGCTCGACGAGGTCGTCCTCACCCGCGTCGGCGCGTGTCGGCTCGTGGACGGCACCTGGATCCCCCCGCGGGTCGTCCGCGTCCCCGGCGCCGGAGGGGGTCCGGCCGCTCCGGCCGACCGCGGTCGCGATCCCGGAGCGGCCCCTGATCCGCCGGGCGCCGCGCACGGCGGCTGGGCCGTCTTCGATGCGGAGAGCGACCCCGCCGCGCCGGGACATTCGCAGCTGTTCCGCATGCGACCCGACGGCACCGGGATCGAGCAGCTCACCCACGACGAGCGCGTGAACCGCTTCCCGCAGGTCTCCCCGGACGGTCGGCTGGTCGCCTACGTCAGCCGACCGCCCGGGGAGGAGGGTGCAGGCGGTGCCGACCCGCTCCTGCGGCTGTGTGCGGTGGACGGGTCGGGAGGGCGCGATCTCGCCCGTCTCCACGGCGTGCCGGGGACCGCGGGCGGGCACTGCTGGTCCCCGGACTCCCTCCACGTGGTCTGCCTCGATCGTCCGCAGGCGGACTGATCCCCGGCGGGCGGAGCGGGCCGGCGACGGCCGGCGCGCCGCTCAGCGGCGCCGGTCGCGGAGCGTCTTGAGCCACCCGTCGACCACGTCCCAGGCGGCGACCGCGAGGATCGAGACCACCAGGATCACGCCGAGGGTGTGCATGGACTGCGCGTCGATGTCGCCGGAAGTGTGGGCCAGCTGGAGCAGCTCCGGGCTCAGCAGCAGGTCGTTCGCGAAAAGGGCCAGCGCCCAGCCCGCGAAGAGGAGCGCGAGGACGGTGTTCGCCACGGCGAGACCCGTGCTCCAGCGGCCCCTTGCGTGCAGCACGATCGCGTGGACCATCTCGGCCAGGACGATCGCGACCAGCAGCAGCGTCCACAGCGGCCACAACCCCGGGTGCAGGGCCGGCAGCCAGTCGCCCTCGACGCGGACCAGCCCGATCAGCCGGTCCCAGCCGAGCGCGGCGAGCACGAGCCCGAGGAACACGAGGGAGGCGATCAGGTCGGCGCGGCCGGTGCCGGACTCCTTCGGCTCGGGCAGGTCCTCCACGCTCCACGTCTCGGCGGCGTCCGCGCCGGTGCGCTCGAGGATCACGAACACGAGCGTGGTCCAGAAGGCCACGTGCACGGCCGCGGTGAGCGCGGTCGAGATCGCCTGGCCGATGATGGTCCCGCCGTCGGCGCCGATCAGCGCCTGGGACAGGCCCACGCCGACGAAGGCGCAGGCCGGGACGATCCACAGCAGCAGGATCAGCAGGCGTCGCCAGGTGAGATAGTGGCGCGGCCCCAGCAGGTGCAGGGGTCGGTCGGCGTAGCCGGCGGCGAGCACCGCGGGGTCGCCGAGGCCGGTGAGGACCTCGCGCTCGGCGGCCTCGGGGTCCTCGCCCTGTTCGGTGCGGGCCTCGACGGCATCCGCGATGGAGGCGGCGAGCTCGGCGCGCACGTCCTCCTGGGACTCGGCGGGGAGGGAGCGGATGGTGGCGCTGATGTAGCGCTCGGTCAGGGTGGCGGACATGTCAGGACTCCTCGTGCGCGGGGTCGGGCTCTGTGAGGGAGGAGAGCGACTCGGTCAGAGCGCGCCACTCCTGCTGGAGGGTCTCGGCCAGGCGGATCCCGTCGGCTGAGGTGGAGTAGAACTTCCGCGGCCGGGACTCCTCGGTGTTCCACTCGCTGGTGAGGAAGCCCTGCTTCTCGAGGCGCCGCAGCAGCGGGTAGAGGGTGTTCGCATCGGTGGGCAGGCCGTGGGAGTCCAGCCGTTCGAGCAGCGCGTAGCCGTAGCCGGGCTCGCGCAGCAGCTGCAGGCAGGCGAGCACGACCGTGCCGCGTCGCAGCTCCTGCAGGTGGGTGCCGACAGCATCGCTCATGCCCCACACTATAGTGTGTGAGACACAGTGTTGGCTAGGGGATAATGTCGTCCGAGGTCCGGAAGGGCGTGAGCGGTGCTCAGCCTGCGCGGCGCGCGGAGAAGCGATGCAGCAGCTGCGGGGAGTGTCCCGGGGCGACGCCGTGGACGCGGTCGAGCTCGAGCAGCTCCGGCAGCGGGTCGGCGCGCACGTCGACGAAGCCCGCCTCCTCCCAGGCCGCGCAGATCCGCTCCACCCCGGCGCGGGCGAAGGCGAGCTGGTCCACGGCCTGCGCGTCGTAGGCCTCGGCGAAATGCTCCTGGCGCGGGGTCGCGGGCGGCGCACCCCCGTCGTCCTCGGGCTCGAACCACTGCCCGTCGATCGCGACCAGCGCGCCGCCCGGGCGCAGCAGCTCGTGCCAGCGCCGCAGCGCCGTCGGGGCGTCCCGCAGCGTCCACAGCAGATAGCGGGAGACGATCGCGTCCATGCTGCGGTGCGGGAACGGCGGATCCGCGGCGTCGGCCTCCAGGAAGGTCGGAGGGTGCGGATGGCTCTCGAGCTTCGCCCGCGCCTGCGCGAGCATGCCGGGGGAGAGGTCGATGCCGGTGACGTCGTAGCCGTCGGCCGCGAGGAGGAGGGCGACGTTGCCGCTGCCCGTGCCGAGGTCGAGCACCTCGCGCGAGCCGGGCGGCAGCGCGGCGCCGAAGGCCCGCGACCAGGCCTCGCGCTCGCCGGGCAGGGAGAGCCGCGAGAGCTGGTGCTCGTCGTACTCGGCGGCCCAGCGGGTCCAGTAGCGGTTCCAGGCCTGTTGGTCCTCGGCGGCGGTGCGGGTCATCGGGGCGGCTCCAGGGATGGTCGGGGCAGTTGCGGCACCGGGGGCGCCAGGGCGGTGGTCGTCGGGTCGACGGGGCCGACGGGTCAGCCGTGGCCGTCGTCCGCGGCGTCGTCCGGGCCGTGGAAGAGGAACTGGGTGGTGCCGTCGGCGGCGAGGGCGCGCTCGGCGGCGACGGCGTAGGTCGCGCCGACGAGTCCCACCTCGAGCGCCTCGACGGGCGAGCCCTCGGCGCGCACCCGGCCCCCGTCCAGCACGATCACGCGATCGCAGTAGCGGGAGGCGAGGTTCAGGTCGTGCAGCACCACCACGGTCGCCAGCCCCCGCGCGCCCACCACCTCGAGCACATGGTGCTGGGAGCCGATGTCGAGGTGGTTCGTCGGCTCGTCCATCAGGAGCACACGGGGCTGCTGGGCGAGGGCGCGGGCGATCAGCACCCGCCGCTTCTCGCCGCCGGAGAGCAGGCCGAACTCCCGTCGTGCCAGATGCAGGGCGCCGGCGCTCTCCAGGGCATCGGTCGCGATCTCGAGGTCCTCGCCGCCGGTCCCGCCGAAGGCGCCGGAGTTACGGCGAGGAGCAGCGCGGAGCGTCGGGCGCGCGAGCGGACCCCGAGCGCGTCGGGGGAGGGGCCGGTCGCGGGGTGGGCGGCCGGCAAGGCGCCGGCCTGGGCGTTCGCCGGGGTCGCCGAGGCAGGGGCTGAGGACGTCACTTGCACGAACCTACAAGTATCGCCGTTTGGCCGGGCGGGCCGTGCCCGCGGTTGCCCGGGCTCGCCGAGCGGTGTGCGGTGTCAGGCGTTGGGGCGCCGACCGGAGCCCTCGTCCGCGCTCGGTCCGCCGTGCGCGTGGTGCCCGTCGTGTGCGTGGTGGTGCGGGTGGTCGACGTCGTCGAGGTGCCCGGAGCCGAGCTCGTGCAGCAGGTCGTGGGCGAAGCCGCTCGCCAGCTCGTAGCGCACCACGCGCCCGGTCCGCACGGCGTGCACCCACCCGGCCTCCCGCAGCAGTGCGAGGGCGTGGGAGGTGGTGGACTCGTGCGCCCCGATCGCCCGGGCGAGGTCCGAGCTGCGGATCAGGGGATGGGCGTGCAGGCAGAACAGGATCCGCAGGCGACGCTCGTCGGCCAGCAGCGCCATGCGCGCGGCGAGCTCGCCGAAGCAGTCCTCCTCGGCGAGCAGGCTGCGCAGCTCCTCGACCAGCTGCTCATCGTCGAGGACCTCGGAGGAGGTCCTCACGTGGGCGGGGCGGCCGGGGCTCATGGCGCACACGGTACCGGTCGCCCCCTACACTGTCGCCGTCGACCGCGCCCCTGTCCCCGACTCTCTGCGAGGTGCTGCGATGCTCGACGTCCTCTGGGGCATCGGAGGGATGGCAGGCCTCCTGCTCATCGCCTTCGCCCTGTCCGGCAACCGCCGTGCCATCCGCCCGCGCACCGTCGTGGGAGCCTTCGCGCTGCAGCTCGTGCTGGGGGTGATCGTCCTGTACTGGGGCCCCGGCCGATGGGCGCTGCAGCAGGTGAGCGCGGGATTCCAGGCAGTCATCGACACCTCCTCCGAGGGGATCTCCTTCCTCTTCGGCGGGCTGCTGCCGGCCGAGGGCGAAGGGACGATCTTCGCGCTGCAGGTGCTGCCGGTGATCATCTTCTTCGCCTCGCTCACCGCGGTGCTCTACCACTGGCGGATCCTGCCGTGGATCGTCCAGCTGCTCGGCGGCGCCCTCGGCAAGCTGCTCGGCACCGGCTACGGCGAGTCCGTGAACACGGCCGCGAACATCTTCCTGGGGCAGACCGAGGCGCCCCTGGTCATCCGCCCCTATCTCAGCAGACTCTCCCGCTCGGGCCTGTTCGCGGTGATGGTGGGCGGTCTCTCCACCGTCGCTGGCTCCGTGCTGGTGGGCTACTCCCTGCTCGGCGCCCCGCTCGAGTACCTGATCGCCGCGAGCTTCATGGCCGCTCCCGGCGCCCTGCTCATGGCCAAGATCCTCCTGCCCGAGGACGATCCCGAGGCCGTCGCCCGCGAGGCCGAGCTGGTGGCCGCGACCACCCGCAGGAAGGGCAAGGGCATGGCGCCGGCGGCCGACGGGACCGCCGCAGCCGACGACACCGCTGCGGGGGCCGGCACTGCCGCGGCCGACGGGACCGCGCCGATCTCCGCGACCGCCGTCGACTCCGCCGCGCGCTCCGACGCCGCCGCGACGTCCGATGCGCCCGCCCCCACCGGGGGCAGCTCGTCGGCCGCGACGTCGGCGGAGGACGACGAGGAGGAGGACACCCTCTCCTACAGCAACGTCATCGACGCCGCCGCCGGCGGAGCGGCCGACGGGCTGCGGCTCGCCCTGACCGTGGGCGCGATGCTGCTCGCCTTCATCTCCCTGATCGCGCTGATCAACCTGCTGATCGGCACGGTCGGCGGCTGGTTCGGCGCCGACGACCTCACATTCCAGCAGATCCTGGGCTGGGTGTTCGCGCCGATCATGGTGATGATCGGGGTGCCGCTGGACGAGGCCGTCGCCTCGGGCAGCTTCGTGGGGCAGAAGATCGTGGTCAACGAGTTCGTGGCCTTCGCCGGCTTCGGTCCCGAGATCGACACCTTCAGCCCCAAGACCGCCGCGATCACGAGCTTCGCGCTCACCGGCTTCGCGAACCTCTCCTCGCTGGGGATCCTGCTGGGCGGGCTCGGCGGACTCGCCCCCGAGCGTCGCCCCGAGATCGCGCAGCTCGGCCTGAAGGCGATCCTCGCGGGCACGCTCGCGAACCTGATGAGCGCCACGATCGCGGGGATCATGCTCGGCTGATCGCCGTCGGCCGTCGGCGTCGATGCTGTTCCGACGCCGACGCCGACGCCGACGCCGTCCCCGCCTCGGCTCAGCCGGTCAGCGCGATCACGAGCAGGAGCTGCGTGAGCAGGAAGCCGCTGAGCAGGTTCAGGCGCAGGAAGCGGCGCCAGGCGGCGTGGGCGCGCTCCGAGTCGGCATCGGACAGGGAGCGGAAGGGCCAGGCGCTCGCGAGATACGGCAGCACCAGCAGCCCCGCGAGCGCTGCTGGCCACCCCGTGACCATCATCAGCACGCCGGCCGCAGCGTAGAGGCACAGCACCAGGCGCACCGTGCGCGTCGCACCCAGGACGGTCGCGATCGAGCCGATCCCCGCCTCGCGATCCGGGCGGATGTCCTGCACCGCGCCGAGGGCGTGCGAGGCCATGCCCCACAGCAGGAACGCCGACAGCGCGGCGACGGCTGTCGCGCCCACCGGGCCATCGGCCAGCACCAGGCCGAACGCCGCCGGTCCCACGAAGTGGACCGCCGAGGTCAGCGAGTCCAGGCCGGGACGCTCCTTGAGCCGGAGCCCGGGCGCGGAGTACCCGACCACCCCGGCGAGCACGACCAGCAGCACCGTCCCGGAGGCGAGACCGCCCAGCACCAGCAGCGCGACGACGAAGGGCAGCGACCCGAGCCCGGCCGCCCACAGCGTCGTGCGGTGGACGCGCCGGTCCAGCACGATCCCCTCCACCCCGCCCTTGCGGGGGTTGCGCAGGTCCGACTCGTGGTCGAAGACGTCGTTCACCCCGTACATCAACAGGTTGTACGGGACGAGGAAGAACACCGTGCCCACCAGCAGCGCCGCGTCGACGCCCCCGCCGGCCAGCAGGTAGGCGGCGGCGAAGGGGTAGGCGGTGTTGATCCAGCTCAGCGGGCGCGAGGTGCCCAGAAGCTGGGGCAGCGTGCCCGGTCTCGGGCCGGACAGGACGCTCATCGCTCCTCCTCGGGGGTCAGCAGCAGCCACAGCGAGGGCAGCAGCAGCCCAGCCGCGAGCGGCCAGGCGAGGTCCTCGAGCGGGGCGAGGAGGAGCCGCACGCCCAGCAGGTCCTCCTCGGCGTAGCGGAACAGGTCCGCCGCGATCATCAGCGAGTCGAACACGACCGTGAGCACCAGCAGCACCGCGATCGTCACAGCGGTGGTCAGCCACCAGCGCGGTCCGGGCCGGCGCCGCACGGCGGCCAGCACCGTCACCAGCAGCACGGGAAGCAGGAAGAGCCCGGCCAGGGCGGCGTAGCTCATGATTCCTCCCGTCGGGCCGGGGACTGCCGTCCTCGACCGAGCAGCAGATCCACGAGCCCCCACACCACGAGCGTGACATAGCAGAGGAAGGTGAGGAACACGAGCTCCTCGAGCGGCAGCTCGGGACCCAGGAGGATCCCGCTCATCAGCGGACTGCCGCCCATCCGGTAGTGGCCCGCCGCGATCGCCGCGAGGTCCCAGGCCAGGAACAATGCGACCCCGGCGAGGAGCACCGTCGCCGCGCGGCGCGGGGCCTGCCACAGGGCGAGGCGGAAGCGCCGGTCCAGCAGCACCATGCAGGCCAGCGCGGTCAGCAGGCACAGCAGGTACACGATCCCGCTCATTCTCGCGCCCCCACGACGCGCTCGGATTCCGGCAGCGGGGACGAGGAGCGGTCGCCGCGCAGTCGCTTCGCGACCAGCTCGGCGCTGATCAGGCACATCGGCAGTCCGATCCCGGGCAGCGTGCTCGAGCCCGCGTACAGCAGCCCCTCCACCCGCCGCGAGGCGTTGCGGGCCCGGAAGAAGGCGCTCTGGCGCAGGGTGTGGGCGGGCCCGAGCATGCTCCCGGACCAGGCGCCGAGGTCCTCCGCGAACTCCCCAGGGCCGATCGTGCGGCGCACCACGATCCGCTCGGCGAGATCGGGGATCCCGGCCTCCGCGGCCAGGCGTGCGATCGCCTCCTCCGCGATCTCCTCGATCGCGGGATCACCGCTGCCGTCCACGCCACCGCGTCCCAGCGACGCGTCGGCCGGGACGGGGACCAGCACGAAGAGGTTCTCGTGACCGGGCGGGGCGACCGACGGATCGGTCGCGGAGGGACGGCACACGTAGCTCGAGGCGGGCGAGGGGACCCGCCCCTCCCGCAGAGCCCCGAAGTTCTCGTCCCAGTCCCGGGTGAACAGCAGCGTGTGATGGGCGAGCTCGGGCAGGGCCCCGCGCACACCAAGCAGCACCAGTACCGCGCCGGGGCCGGGAGTGCGGCGGCTCCACCAGGAGGCGGGATAGGTCTGAAGGCGCCGCGGCAGCAGTTCGGTCTCGACGTGGTGGAGGTCGGCGGTCGCGACGACCACGTCGGCGCGCAGCTCGCGCACCTCCCCCTCGGCCGTGCGGATCTCGACCCCGCGGGCCGCGGCGCGGCGGCCCGGCCCTCCGCCGAGGTGCGCACTGCGCTGGCGCCCGCCGCGGTGGTCCTCGGTGAGGACCCAGGTGGCTCGGGTGCCGGTGTGCAGGCGTGCGCCGTGACGGACCGCGAGCCGCGCGATGACGTCGACGAGCTCGGTGAAGCCGCCCTGGGGGTACTGCACCCCGCCGGTGAGGTCCAGGGCGCTCATCAGGTGGTACATGCTCGGAGTGCGGTCCGGGGAGGAGCCGAGGAAGACAGCCGGGTAGCCGAGCACCTGTCGCAGGCGGGGGTCGCGGAACCGGCGCGCGACGAAGCGGTCCAGCGGCTCGGCCAGCAGGCGCAGCAGCTGCGGGCCGCGGGCGAGCACGGCGGGGTGGAGCAGCGACCGCGGCGAGGTGAACGAGGTGTACAGGAAGCGCTCGAGAGCCATGTCGTAGGTGCTCGCGGCGGAGTCGAGATAGCGGGCCAGGCCCAGCCCCGCCCCGGGCTCGATCCGCTCGAAAAGGTCGGCATTGCGGGCGGCGGAGGCGCTCAGGTCCAACGGCTCCTCGTACCCCTCGCACAGGACGCGATACGCCGGGTCGAGAGGGCGCAGGTCCAGCTCCTCGGCCGCCGAGGTGCCCAGCAGGCGCAGGAAGTGATCGAACACCTCGGGCATGAGGTACCAGGAGGGGCCGGTGTCGAAACGGAACCCGTCGCGCTCCCAGCTGCCGGCGCGGCCGCCGAGCTCTTCCCGCGCCTCGATCAGGTCCACTTCGTGGCCGTCCCGGGCGAGCAGCGCCGCGGTGGCCAGGCCCGAGATGCCGCCGCCGATGATCACGGCCGACGGGCGGGACCCGTCGGGCGCTCGGCGGGATCCGTCCGCCGGCGACCCGGAGGCGGCGGCTCGGGGTGGTGACCCGGTGCCGGGATTCGTCGTCCGCCGGTTCATCGGGCCGCTCCACGGCGCGCCGCGAGCAGGGCGCGGGCGATGACGAGGGCCTTCTCCGGCTCCGGCACCCGCACGCGGGTGCGGCGGATCCGGGCCGCGGGGGTGCGGCGCAGTCGACGGGAGAGCGCCGAGTAGAGGCCGTGCGCGGCGGTGACAGCGGCGCGGCTCGAGGAGGGGAGATGGGGCAGCGCGGTCGCGGCGCGGGCGAGGTCGGCGTCGATGTCGTCGAGCAGCAGGTCCCGCTGCGCGTCGTCGAGGCGGTCCACGTCCACCCCGGGGACGTAGTCGCGGCCCAGGCCGTCGTGATCCTCGGCGAGGTCGCGCAGGAAGTTCACCTTCTGGAAGGCGGCGCCGAGCGCGATCGCCGCGGGGGCCAGGCGCGCAGCTGCCGCCTCGTCACCGTCGACGAAGACTCGCAGGCACATGAGGCCCACCACCTCGGCCGACCCGTGCACGTACTGCGCGAGGCTCTCAGGGTCGTGGGCGGTGACGGTGAGGTCCGCGCGCATCGAGCCGAAGAAGGGGTCGATGAGCTCCGGGCCGATGCCGTGGCGGCGTGCGGTGATGGCGAAGGCCTGCACGACGAGGTTGGTGGAGCGGGTGCCGCCGACCGCGCGAGCGGTCTCGGCGGCGAGCTCCTCGAGGGCGCGTGCCCTGGCGGCCGGGTCGAGGCCCGAGTCGGGGTCGTCGACGATCTCGTCGGCCAGGCGGACCAGGGCGTACAGGCTGCGAACATGGGTGCGCACGGGTTCCTCGAGCAGGCGCGTCGCCCAGCCGAAAGAGGTCGAGTAGCCGGCGATCACGCAGCCGGCGCTGCGCTGCGCGACCCGGTCGTAGAGGGTCAGCGCGTCCGGGGCGAGGCGCTGCGCGCTCATCGCGCACCACCGTCGGAGGGCCGCACCCCGGCGGGACCGTGCCCGTCCTCGAGGCGCCGGGGCGGCCGCAGCACGGCGAACAGGGTCGCCAGGACGATCACCGCGGCGACAGTCGCCGCGGCGGTCGCGACCACCGGCGACGAGGGCGCCTCGGTCGCGCGGCCGACCGCGATCCAGAGCAGACCCCAGACCACCGCCGCGGGCGCGGCGACCGGGCGGCGACCGGCCCGGGTCAGCGCCACGCCGACCACGGCCACCGCGAGCAGCACCATCACGGCGAGGACCTCGGGAGCCCCGAAGCCCGAGAAGCCCGCGCCTTTGAGCGCCGCCGCGATGTTCGCACAGGTCGCGACGCTCACCCAGCCCAGATACAGCCCGAAGGTGCCGTCGACGACGACCCGCTCGACCGCCCCGGCAGGAGGGCTGGCCGTGAGACGACGGAACAGAGCGCCGAGCACGATCAGCAGCACCAGGATCACCAGCACGCTCAGCGCGACCGCTCCGGCCTGGACAACGAGGATCCAGGCGGCGTTCAGCAGCAGCGAGGCGATCGTGAGGCCGGCGATCCCGCGGTGGTCGTGCCGGTCCCACCACTGCCACAGCGTGTACGCGCCGAGCCCCAGGTAGATCACCGACCAGATCCGGAAGGCGGGGGGCGCGGGAGCGAGGTGGGTCGCGTCGGCGGAGAGCAGGCCGCCAGCGGCCTCGTCGATCGGTGCTCCGCCGAAGGCGCCGACACCCACGGCCGTGCCCGCCATCGCGAGTAGGAAGGCCAGGGTCACCGCGAGGTGCCGGCCCAGCGGGCGGGGGCCGGTGCGCCGTCGGCCCTCCCGGCGGCGATGCGCGGCGGCCGAATGGTCGGGGGTGCTCGCGGCGGTCATGCGGACTCCTCGTCGTCGACGGTGGGTGAAACGGCGCCGGGCCCTGCGCGGTAGGGCGCGGGGGCCCCGGTCCCGGCTGACACCGCGGTGGCTTCAGTCGCCGCCGGCACGAGTCGGCCGACGATGTACCCGCTCGCGCCGGTGACGAGCACCAGCGGGGCGTCGGGACCGGCGGAGCCGTTCATGCGCTGGCTCGCTGCGAGGCGGCGTCACGCTGTGCGGCGGCGCTCTGCGAGCAGGCGGCCGCGACGGGATCGGGCCCGGTCGGCTCTCCTCCCGACACGTCCGACGGCAGCAGCAGCTCGAGGCCGGCGTGGATCTCCGCGATGGTGGCGGCGAGAGCCTCGCTGAACGCGGGCGGGAGGTCGTGGCGTGCAGCGGCGTCGACTGCGCTGGACAGATGCCATAGGGCGAGCTCTTCGACCCAGACGCGCGATCCGCTCGCGGCGAGCAGGTCACGGGCGCTGCGCGCCTCCTCGTCGGTGAGGTCCTCGCGCCCCAGCAGCGTTCTCAGCTGCGACCAGTGAGCGGTGGTCGCGGCGTGGGCGACGAGGGCGGTCCGCTTGCCCTCCCGCAGGTCCCCCAGCGCGCTCTTGCCGGTGCGCTCCTCGTCGCCGAAGACGCCGAGGAGATCGTCGACCAGCTGGAAGCCGATGCCGAGCAGAGCACCGATCGCGTCGAGCGCCTCGAGACGGTCCGGCGACGCGTCGGCGAGCAGTCCGGCGGCGTGGAGGGGGAGCTGGAAGGAGTACACCGCCGTCTTCAGCTCGGCGACCGTCAGCGCCTCCTGCAGCGTCTCCGGCCGCTCGGCGGGCCGGAGCGGCAGCTGCACATCGGCGATCTCCCCGGCGGCCGAGGCGTGCAGCGAGCTCTCCATCAGGTCCAGGAGAGCGGCGACCACGGGGGCAGGCGCCGAGCATCCGGCCACCGCGCGCAGGGCCGTGATCAGGCCGAGGTCGCCTGCGAGGATCCCGGCAGCATCGCCGACCCGGCGTGCGGTGTGCGCGGTGGCACCCCCGCCGCGCACTTGCGCGGCCACGGAGGCGGGGAGGCTCGGGGCGCCGCGCCGCATCTGGTCGCCGTCGATCACGTCGTCCTGGACCACGAAAGCCGTGTGCAGGATCTCGACCGCCGCCGCGACCTGGATCGCGGCCTCGTGCCGCGAGCCTCCCAGGGAGTCGTGGGTGGCCAGCAGGAGGGCGGGCCGGAATCTCCTTCCGCCCTCGGTGGCCTCGCCGAGCGCGTTCCACAGCAGATGGTGGTCCGCGGAGGCCACTGCGCCCCCGAGCGCGGTGCCGCGACGCAGGAGACGTCTGATCTCGTGGTCGACGCCAGGAGGGCAGGGGATGCTCATGAGGTTTCTGCCGGAAGACGTCCGAGCCGGTCGCCCAGCTGCTCGAGCTGCGCGACGGCCCAGGGGCTGAGCGTCCACGGCGCCAGGCGTGCGAGCGCGGCGAGCTCGTCCGCTGTCACCCACCGCAGATCCATGACCTCCTCGGGTGAGGGCACGGGCTCGCCCTGGGGGATCGCGGTGAAGACGGGGCATATCTCGTTCTCGACGATGCCGGAGGCGTCGACGGCGCGATACCGGAAGTCGGGCAGGGCCGGCCGCACCTCCCGCACCTGGAGACCGAGTTCACCGGCGGCATGGCGGGAGATCGCCTCCTCGAGGGACTCACCCTGGCGTGGGTGGCCGCAGAACGCGTTCGTCCACACTCCGGGCCAGGTGCGCTTCGAGAGCGCCCGGCGCGTCAGCAGCACGGCCCCGTCCTCGCGCACCAGGTGGCAGGAGAAGGCCAGATGGAGCGGTGTGTCGATGGAGTGGACGGTGGCGCGGGGGGCCAGCCCGCGGGGGGAGCCGTCGGAGTCCAGCAGGATCACATGGTCCTCGTCAGCCGTCCCGGCCGTTCGTGTCGCAGCGGTGCCGATCACGGCGACCTCCCGTTGTCCGTGGTGACGTACGTAGCCAGGCTATCGACTTCGACCCTAGCATCCGCCCAGAGCATAGTGCGGCAATGTCACCGACCCGAAGAGCATGCGGGCGAACCTGCTGATGAAGTACAGGAAGCCCAGCATCCCCTCGCCGGCTCGCGGGGCGGCGCCCTCGGGGCGGGCGAGGATCGTTCCGGTGTCGGTGGAGACCGAGCCCGGGATGGGGCCGCAGCCTGAGCCGGGGAGGCCGACGCCCTCGTCCAGAGGTGTGCGGCCGATGGTGTCTCCTCTCGCGACCTGCCGTGCGGCGGGGCTGAACTGCGTTGTTCGAGATCCTGCGGAGGAGAGGAGTCACCGTGCCGCGAGTGCTGCGCGGCATGCGGAGCAGGGATGTGCGGGTGGTGCCGGGCCCTGCGTTGCGGGGCTCCCCGTGGGGGCCTCGGTGACCGCGCCGCCCGCCGTGCGGGGCCGCCACAGTGCGTAAAGGGGGAACCCCGCGGGAACCAGCTGACAGTTGCTGCAGCAGGGGATGCGGGCAACGATGACGTCGCAGCGGGGGTGAAGAGTGCGGGGTCGCGTGATCTGGCCATGTCAAAGGGGTGACTCACGGGTGGGTCACGATCCGCTCCGATGCGGGACGGTCATGGACCGCAGCCCGTGCGGGCACGGAGACCGACGATGACTCCTCCCTTCGGAGAGCTGGTGCCCCGTACGGGGACACTCGCCACGGAGGAGCTGATCGCACGGGCCGACGAGCAGAGGGAGGGGCGCGCGGTTCGCGCACCCCGGCCCGTAGCAGCATGACATGGGCGCAGAGCGACACGTTCGTCATGCCGACCCGAGGGCCGTGAGAGAGGACGAGGATCGAGAGCATCCGGCGAGCAGGGGAGCGAAGCGGTCGGCAGTCGCAGGATGCGATGCGGGGTCACGGGGCGGTGGGCTGTCAGGCATCTGGGGGGAGCGCAACGGCATCGAGACCCTGGCCGAGCACCGAGCCGGAAGGGCGCTGGCTCGTTCCAGGACGAACGCCGGAGCGGGACGACGCCGGGGATCAGGAGGCTGGCGCAGCGGTACGAGCGGACGGGCAACGTGGACGCCAACGGTCCGAGGGGCGCCGGCACCGGGGATGCCCTGCGCAGCATTCACGAAGATCTCCTGGGAGCACCGGGGCCGCCTCGGAGGCCGCGACCGAGGCACAGGAGGAGACTTCCGCAGGGCGTAATGGGCAATGTGGTCGAGGCCACCTCGAAAAGGGCCGTTCTGGCTT